>NZ_LZMM01000014.1:0-5613 GCF_001665945.1 Kocuria sp. ICS0012
GTGTTAAATGGTGGGAGGCCGCGCCCCTAAGGGGGTGCGGCCTCGACCACTTCTTTCTTTCATGTTAATCCCGGCGGTGTCTTACTCTCCCACACCCTTCCGAGTGCAGTACCATCAGCGCTGTGGGTCTTAGCTACCGGGTTCGGGATGGGACCGGGCGTTTCCCCCACGCTATAACCACCGGAAACCCTGCCACCAACCCCTACACGGTGACTACCAGCAACCATGCGTGAGGCGATGAAACCATGGGGTCCCGTGTTTCGTGGACCAAGCTCTATTATATTACCAACCACTACCCCGGCCCACCCCATACACCAGCCTGCGGGGCCGGGTAGGGGTAGGGGGTTGTTGGTGGTCAACCACATGGTGGACGCGAACATCACATTCTTCGAATGAAAGCTGTGTGTGTAGAAGTCTTCGGTGTATTAGTACCAGTCAGCTCCACGTCTTGCAACGCTTCCACATCTGGCCTATCAACCCAGTCGTCTACTGGGCACCTCACACCCCACAAAGGAGGTCAGGAAATCTCATCTCGGAGCAAGCTTCCCGCTTAGATGCTTTCAGCGGTTATCAATCCCGAACGTAGCTAATCAGCGGTGCTCCTGGCGGAACAACTGACATACCAGAGGTTCGTCCGTCCCGGTCCTCTCGTACTAAGGACAGGCCTCCACAAATTTCCAACGCACGCAGCGGATAGGGACCGAACTGTCTCACGACGTTCTGAACCCAGCTCGCGTACCGCTTTAATGGGCGAACAGCCCAACCCTTGGGACCAACTCCAGCCCCAGGATGCGACGAGCCGACATCGAGGTGCCAAACCATGCCGTCGATATGGACTCTTGGGCAAGATCAGCCTGTTATCCCCGAGGTACCTTTTATCCGTTGAGCGACGGCCATTCCACAATGTACCGCCGGATCACTAGTCCCGACTTTCGTCCCTGCTCGAGCTGTCACTCTCACAGTCAAGCTCCCTTGTGCACTTACACTCAACACCTGATTGCCGACCAGGCTGAGGGAACCTTTGGGCGCCTCCGTTACTCTTTAGGAGGCAACCGCCCCAGTTAAACTACCCATCAGGCACTGTCCCTGACCCGGATCACGGGCCGAAGTTAGATATCCAGAGTGACCAGAGTGGTATTTCAACAACGACTCCACCACCACTAGCGTGACGGCTTCACAGTCTCCCACCTATCCTACACAAGCCACACCGAACACCAATACCAAAC
This sequence comes from Kocuria sp. ICS0012, assembly GCF_001665945.1. Classification (NCBI taxonomy): domain Bacteria; kingdom Bacillati; phylum Actinomycetota; class Actinomycetes; order Micrococcales; family Micrococcaceae; genus Kocuria; species Kocuria sp. ICS0012. Next base: position 1,227 of record NZ_LZMM01000014.1, read on the forward strand.
TATAGTAAAGGTCTCGGGGTCTTTCCGTCCTGCTGCGCGAAACGAGCATCTTTACTCGTACTGCAATTTCGCCGAGTTCATGGTTGAGACAGTAGGGAAGTCGTTACTCCATTCGTGCAGGTCGGAACTTACCCGACAAGGAATTTCGCTACCTTAGGATGGTTATAGTTACCACCGCCGTTTACTGGGGCTTAAATTCTCCGCTTCAACCCCGAAGGGTTTAACGAGTCCTCTTAACCTTCCAGCACCGGGCAGGAGTCAGTCCGTATACATCGTCTTACGACTTCGCACGGACCTGTGTTTTTGATAAACAGTCGCTTCCCTCTAGCCTCTGCGACCCCGACCAGCTCACACCGCACGGGTGTTCACCAACCAGGGCCCCCCTTCTCCCGAAGTTACGGGGGCATTTTGCCGAGTTCCTTAACCATGATTCTCTCGAACGCCTTAGTATTCTCTACCTGATCACCTGTGTCGGTTTAGGGTACGGGCGACTAGAACCTCACGTCGATGCTTTTCTTGGCAGCATAGGATCACCGAATTCCCTCACCTAAGAGAGTCCCATCACATCTCAGGCCCATGACCCGCGGATTTACCAACGGACCGCCCTACATGCTTAGACCAGGACAACCATCGCCTGGCTCGGCTACCTTCCTGCGTCACACCTGTTAACACGTTTACCTCCCCGGATCAGGTCCCACGCTCCCCACACACTCCCGTGACCGTAAACGGCCACGGATCGTGATGGTTCGGGTGGTTAGTATCCCCGGTTCGATAGGGTCGGTTCTTCGTCGGTACGGGAATATCAACCCGTTGTCCATCGACTACGCCTGTCGGCCTCGCCTTAGGTCCCGACTCACCCAGGGCAGATTAGCTTGACCCTGGAACCCTTGATCATCCGGCGGACGGGTTTCTCACCCGTCTATCGCTACTCATGCCTGCATTCTCACTCGTTGAGGTTCCACCACTGGGTCACCCCGCAGCTTCACTACCCCAACGACGCTCCCCTACCCACAACACCACCTCAACCACAAACGGCTCAGCTATACGGTGTCATGCCACAACTTCGGCGGTGTACTTGAGCCCCGCTACATTATCGGCGCGGAATCACTTGACCAGTGAGCTATTACGCACTCTTTCAAGGGTGGCTGCTTCTAAGCCAACCTCCTGGTTGTCTAAGCAACTCCACATCCTTTCCCACTTAGCACACGCTTAGGGGCCTTAGTTGATGGTCTGGGCTGTTTCCCTTTCGACTATGAAGCTTATCCCCCACAGTCTCACTGCCACGCTTACACTTCACCGGCATTCGGAGTTTGGTTGACGTCAGTAACCTTGTAGGGCCCATCAGCCATCCAGTAGCTCTACCTCCGGGAAGCAACACGCAACGCTGCACCTAAATGCATTTCGGGGAGAACCAGCTATCACGGAGTTTGATTGGCCTTTCACCCCTACCCACAGCTCATCCCCTCCATTTTCAACTGAAGTGGGTTCGGTCCTCCACGCGCTCTTACACGCGCTTCAACCTGGCCATGGGTAGATCACCCCGCTTCGGGTCTAGATCACGCCACTACACAACGCCCTATTCAGACTCGCTTTCGCTACGACTACCCCACACGGGTTAATCTCGCGACGTAACACTAACTCGCAGGCTCATTCTTCAAAAGGCACGCTGTCACCCCAAAAGGCTCCAACGGCTTGTAAGCACACGGTTTCAGGTACTATTTCACTCCCCTCCCGGGGTACTTTTCACCATTCCCTCACGGTACTGATCCGCTATCGGTCATCAGGAAGTATTCAGGCTTACCAGGTGGTCCTGGCAGATTCACACGAGATTTCACGGGCCCCGTGCTACTCGGGAACAACGTCACACCACGCACACCACGGTTTCGTCTACGGGACTCACACCCCCTACGGTCTGGCACTCACCACCAGTTCGACTACCACAGCGCCACAGCGCCCGGGGTGGCGACCCCGAGAACAACGCATCCCACAACCCCGATCATGCAACCCTCGCCAGGTATCACACACAACCGGTTTAGCCACCATCCGCTTTCGCTCGCCACTACTCACGGAATCACTATTGTTTTCTCTTCCTATGGGTACTGAGATGTTTCACTTCCCCACGTTCCTCCTCGCACCCTATGAATTCAGATACGAGTGACCACGCATGATACGCAGCCGGGTTACCCCATTCGGAGACCCTCGGATCACAGCTCGTTTATCAGCTCCCCGAGGCTTATCGCAGATTTCCACGTCCTTCATCAGCTCCTGATGCCAAGGCATCCACCGTGTGCCCGTAACAACTTCTACGCCACACAACACAAAACAATCATCAAAGAACACACCACACACACCCACCACACCACCACAACCAGGAATCCAAAAAACCCCTCGACCGTGATCAACGTGTGACCAGATGCACGCGGCGTCAAAGATGCTCGCGTCCACTATGTAGTTGACAAACAACAACCCACCAACACCACACACCCACCACAATGGATGCGACAGTGTCCCAGGAAACCAACCAACGTAACTTGTTGATCGACAACCCAACAATGTGCCACCACGAACCCCCACACACACCACCACCAACCATCCAAGCCGGCAGTGTTCCCGTGTGCGTAGTATCCGTGTCCGCTTGCTGATATTCCACCCATGAGCAAAACACCCACCACCGACTCAACGGTGCACCACGATCTCGTGGTCTGTGGGGCCACCAGCCACCCGGCCGGTCAGCGTGCTCCTTAGAAAGGAGGTGATCCAGCCGCACCTTCCGGTACGGCTACCTTGTTACGACTTAGTCCCAATCGCCAGTCCCACCTTCGACGGCTCCCCCCACAAGGGTTAGGCCACCGGCTTCGGGTGTTACCAACTTTCGTGACTTGACGGGCGGTGTGTACAAGGCCCGGGAACGTATTCACCGCAGCGTTGCTGATCTGCGATTACTAGCGACTCCGACTTCACGTGGTCGAGTTGCAGACCACGATCCGAACTGAGACCAGCTTTTTGGGATTAGCTCCACCTCACGGTATCGCAACCCATTGTACTGGCCATTGTAGCATGCGTGAAGCCCAAGACATAAGGGGCATGATGATTTGACGTCATCCCCACCTTCCTCCGAGTTGACCCCGGCAGTCTCCTATGAGTCCCCACCATCACGTGCTGGCAACATAGAACGAGGGTTGCGCTCGTTGCGGGACTTAACCCAACATCTCACGACACGAGCTGACGACAACCATGCACCACCTGTACACCAGCCCCACAAGGAGGAAAACCCATCTCTGAGCCGATCCGGTGTATGTCAAGCCTTGGTAAGGTTCTTCGCGTTGCATCGAATTAATCCGCATGCTCCGCCGCTTGTGCGGGCCCCCGTCAATTCCTTTGAGTTTTAGCCTTGCGGCCGTACTCCCCAGGCGGGGCACTTAATGCGTTAGCTACGGCGCGGAAAACGTGGAATGTCCCCCACACCTAGTGCCCAACGTTTACGGCATGGACTACCAGGGTATCTAATCCTGTTCGCTCCCCATGCTTTCGCTCCTCAGCGTCAGTAACAGCCCAGAGACCTGCCTTCGCCATCGGTGTTCTTCCTGATATCTGCGCATTTCACCGCTACACCAGGAGTTCCAGTCTCCCCTACTGCACTCAAGTCTGCCCGTACCCACTGCACACCCGGGGTTAAGCCCCGGGCTTTCACAGCAGACGCGACAAACCGCCTACGAGCTCTTTACGCCCAATAATTCCGGACAACGCTTGCGCCCTACGTATTACCGCGGCTGCTGGCACGTAGTTAGCCGGCGCTTCTTCTGCACGTACCGTCACTTTCGCTTCTTCCGTGCTGAAAGAGGTTTACAACCCGAAGGCCGTCATCCCTCACGCGGCGTCGCTGCATCAGGCTTGCGCCCATTGTGCAATATTCCCCACTGCTGCCTCCCGTAGGAGTCTGGGCCGTGTCTCAGTCCCAGTGTGGCCGGTCACCCTCTCAGGCCGGCTACCCGTCGTCGCCTTGGTAGGCCATTACCCCACCAACAAGCTGATAGGCCGTGAGCCCATCCACAACCAGTACAAACCCTTTCCACCCCCCACCATGCGACAGGAGGTCATATCCAGTATTAGACCCAGTTTCCCAGGCTTATCCCAGAGTCAAGGGCAGGTTACTCACGTATTACTCACCCGTTCGCCACTCATCCACCCAGTGCAAGCACCAAGCTTCAGCGTTCGACTTGCATGTGTTAAGCACGCCGCCAGCGTTCGTCCTGAGCCAGGATCAAACTCTCCGTCAAAAAACATTCAACAGAAACCACCCCACCACCACACCAAACAGCGCAGCAGAACCAGGGCAGGATCCCAGCTGACACCCAACACCCCCAGGAAACGGGAAAACACCCCAGGG
>NZ_LZMM01000015.1:0-4348 GCF_001665945.1 Kocuria sp. ICS0012
ATCTTATTTTTTTTGTGGGCCAACAACTAATGCCCGTCGTTTGGTCCATGGCATAATGAAGCCCCAAACCCGGGGCCGCGGTAGGGGCTCTTCGTGGGCAGAGATTTTACCCTGACAAGCTGTCCCAGGTGTACCAATCTTCCCCACCGTGTGTGGCAATCTGTTCCCGCAACCGGCCGGCTGTTGCCATCGAGTTCTTGAACTTTTCCCTCGCGAAACCATCCACGCAGGACGGGTGAAGCTCCGATATGAACAGGCCCAGCTCACGCGCGGCGAGACCCAGTTCCTCGAACCCCTTGGCGATACTCTTGCCATCTGCGTCGCAGATTCCCTTGTACTCATCAAACGTCCACTTACTTTCTTTGGCGATGATGCGCGCAGCTTCAGAATAGTTGCAGCCATGTATCTTGGGCTGAGTAATGGCCTGGATGGGCTGACTTGTCTGAATGTTTTCCATTTCGTTCATGTTGTTTACACTTCTTCTAGGCGATAATTTTTTTCTCATATTTCTATAATAGACCATATTTCGTTTTCGTGGGGAAACCTGATTTAGCACTGTCGAGTAGTGGCGTGTAAGAAAAATAATCGGGGACGGAATGCACTCGCAGAAATATTCACTAAGTGGATCTGTATGTCACAACAGGGCCATCTCAGGAATCCGGCCCACCTTCGAAATGGGACAAATCCATACACGGACGAATGCTGTCTCGAAACGTCCATCGGCCGCGAGCGCAGAGGGGTGGAGTGATGGCGTCCGGCTACAGAGGCGGGGAGTTGTACTCGTTGCGAGCGCGCAGGTAGAGGTCTTGGAGTGACATCCACCGTCTCGCAGCTCGCGCTCCGGCCAGGGCAAGGAGCAGGGCCAAGTAGGGGGCGCTCCAGAGTCCGCGGGGGGTGCCCCCGAGGGCGAGCGCCACGATGAGAGCTGTGGCTGCGGTGAGGGGCAGGAGGGCTAGGCATGCGTCTAGGCGGCGCTGCGCCTGGAGGTGGCCGAGCATGCGTTGCTGAGCGCGTGGGGCGCGGCGGGTGAAGGTGTCATCGGTATGGGCTGGGCTTGCTGCGTAGCGTGCCAGGTGCGCTCGTCGCTGAGGGGAAAGCCGGTTCCGCCCATGGGGTCGCACGAGGATCGCCGCGCCCCGGAGAGACAGGGGCACGGCGATCAGGGCGGCTACCTGGAGTCCGTGGAAGATGAGCGGGGTCATGGGGGATCAGGCGCGTGTGAGCGCGGTGAGGCGGTCGGGGCGGAACCCGGACCAGTGTTCACCGGTGTCGGCGATGCACACGGGGGCTTGGGCGTACCCGAGGGAGCGGACGTGCTCTAGGGCCTTGGGGTCGGTGCTGAGGTCCACGGTGCGGTAGGGCACTCCGCGCCGGGTGAGGGCTCTGCATGTGCTGGCGCAGTCGGTGCATCCGGGGGTGGTGTAGATGATGAGCATGGGGTGTTCCTTCCTGGGGTATGAACGTCAGCCAGTTTATAAACTATTTTATCAATCTCATAGGGCCGAGAAAAGACCTCGCCCCGGAACCCGATGCCCCGCGCTCGCAAAATGGCGGAGAACGTCGCACAGTGGACGCATGACCCCGGAGGACGAAGCAGCCGAGTACTACATGCGTACTGCGCAAGCGGCCATGCGCCACCACGGATTGAACTCGGAGCACTGCGCCAAGCTTGCGGCGTGGGCGCGATCCGCGGGGAAGGCCGGCCACAAGGAGCGCGGGGTGATCGTCAGTGGGGACGGCCGACTGTGGGCCGAGACAGTGCATCCCCCGACGCCGGTGCTTGACGCGTCGGGGCGGGGGCAGGTTCCGCGCCCGCCGTGGCGAATCAACCCGGCGACGTGGCCAGGCGGGAACCCTCCCGAGGGACGGCGGGCTCTGGGCGAGGCCATGGACGCCGTCAGGGATAGGACAGGGCAGCCGGTGGCGCACATCATCTATGGGGAGGTGTGTACGGGCTGGATAGGGATGTGGGGCCCGCAGGATCGTGAGTGGCCGCACAGAACCACCCGAGGCAGGCCGTAGGGCCCGCGCAGGACGCTCTCGCGTCCCACGCAGGCCCTACGGGGCTCACCTGGCGGTCAGACCTGCTGCAAGGCAGCGTGCAGCTCGTGGACCTGGAGGGGATCGAGGCCAGTGGTGTCGCCCTCCTCGTCCACGCCACCCGCGATGATGGCGTCCCCCGCGATCTGGTCCCATCCCAGGATGCCGCCGAGGGCACCAGCCAGGAACGTCGCGCGGACGTTCACCGGCAACGAGAGCAGCTTCCCCTCCTCGTTGACGTACATGTCCGCGCGCTGCCTGGCCAGGTGAACCGGCTCGACAAGCCCGCCCACAGCACCCTGGAGCGCGGCAAGCGTGGCGTCGGCGTCGATGTCCCGCAGCTCAGTGGGCGCCTCGGTGTCGGCCGGGATGAACAAGGCGGTAATGGTGGGCATGGGAACCCTCCTGGGGTCTCGATGTCCGGGGCCGTGTGCCCCGCTAACAAAAATGACATTACACACACGCTATTTTTGATTCAATGGCGGGCGGGCAAAGGGTTTACGGACCGGGCCGGGACATGGTGGGGCATCCACGCTCATAGTGCTCGGGCCTAGATAGAGCCGCGCACGGGCTCACTGTTCTAGGGGCGGCCCCGTTCGTCGGAGGGGGTGTGAACTAGGCCCTCCAAGCGGTACTTGCAGCAAAACTTGGGGCCCGCGCGTAGTGTTTGGTTTGAGGGGTAATTGATGGACTATTTTTGTACCATGACTGAATCATTCGAACCGCTATCGGTGCGGCGCGGTCGGCGCGACCCCTTGCCCTATGTAGACGGCATTCCAAATCATATCTATCTTGGTGTCATGGAATGGGTAAAAGATGCACTAAGCACGGTTGATGAACGTGTAGAAATGCTCATGGCGGCGAAGCTGAGTATTGTGCCGGGAGCTACCTATTACCATGGCATTATAGACGCTTGCCGCAAATCTGAGGATATAGTACTTGATGTTGTTGACTACATATTTAGGCAGGGTATTTGTTTATATAAAAATCAAGCACTTGAACTGGGTGAAATACTTGATGCTGGCCGCTCTTTGTGGACGGTAGGCTTCCCGGAGGACGGCTCAAAACCTTACCTCCAACGACGTGTGCCAGAATCTGTAGAGAAGAGGTATCTTGCCGCACGCGCAACGGAAGGCCTGGTAAAAGATCAATTAACGTTGGCCTGGCACAAGGCATACGGGCGCGAGGAAGATGCTGAGGGTAGTTGGAAGGCGGCCATCAAAGCTGTCGAGGCCACGCTGGGGCCTATTGTGACTCCTAGAAACTCCGGAGCTAGTCTGGGTCAGATCCGCGCAAGTATTGCCGATGGGGAGAAAAAAGATAAATGGGTATGCTCACTACCTTTGTGGGGCGATGAGACGGTTAAAGGCATGACGTCGGTGCAGGCATTCCTCCAGGTCCTTAGCCGTCTTCCCTTCGATGTTGGCCGTCATGGTACCGACAATCGTCAGGCTGACATCACCCAAGCTCGCGCTGTTATGGACATCGCTGTTGTCATTATTAACTGGGTGAACCAGGGAGTTTTTAAAGCGGCCAAGTAAAAAGGCTTTTGTCCCGCCTGAACCTGCTTACGTTAGATTCCCAGGTTGGTGCCTGCCGGTTGGACCAGAAACAACCGCCTCATGCCCACTAGCACTAGCACTTGCAGCGGACGGAAAGTCGTGGTTGGAATCATTAATTGTGGAGCGGCCTACGGGGTTCCGGTTGCCGCACGGGGCGCGCTCGTGTGGTGGGTCAAGGGCGGGGCGTCCAGCCTGCGGCCAGCGCGGCAGTGATTCCCTCCTCGGTGCTCACGTGAGGGGCCTGCCGATCCATTCCCGCGAACTTTTCGGCAGGTATCTCGCGCAGGTCGTCCCACTCCGGGTTGTCCTCCCAGAAGGCCTGGACATCATCGCGGGTGTGAGCACCTGCCACGTCCACGTACAGATCCGTGCTCGGCTTATAGGCCAGTGCATGCACCCATAGCCCATGAGGGCCGGTGAGGGCGTGCAGGCGCAGGTGCGGGTAGCGCTCGCATAGTGCCAGCGCCAGGGCCCAGCAATCGAAGCACGTGAAGGCGTTGGTGGTGGTGTTGGTCATGGTGTGCCCTCTCGGGGTCGGTGGTGGTGGGGCTGCTGCCCGCGGTGACGGGTGCGACAGTACATGCGGTGTATGTGTGGGGCAGGTGTGGTGCGTGGGGGTCTGAATAATTTTGACGGTTTCGGCGTGCTCGTGGGGGTGGTGTGTGTGCTTGCATGCTTGCATGCATGCTTGCTTGCAAGCGTTTTTGCGGGGGGTGTGGTGGTCGTGTCCCGGGGTGTTCGCGGGG
>NZ_LZMM01000016.1:0-7687 GCF_001665945.1 Kocuria sp. ICS0012
GCGGCGTCGTCCGACCCGAGGAATCGGGGCGCACACCCTGATGCGCAAGTACAAGTTCCTGGGCACCCCCACGTGGCTCGGCTGGTTCGCGCTGTGCTGCGTAGCTGCGGTGCTGTGCCTCTACCTGGCCCACTGGCAGATGTCCCGCAACGACTACCTGGTCGCGGAGAACGCCAAGATCAGCAAGAACTACGACGCCCCGGCCTATGACTCCGCCCGCGGCATCCCCCTGTTCCAGGACTACGACGACTCGCAGACCTGGCACCCCGTGGAACTGCGCGGCACGTATGTGCCCGAGGAGACCGTGCTGATCCGCAACCGTCCGCACGACGGGCGCGTGGGGTACGACGTCCTGGTCCCGTTCCGCACCGTGGAGGGACCCGTGATCGCGATCGACCGCGGCTGGATCCCCACGGACGACTCCGCGAACGGGATGCCGTCCGCGGTGCCCCCTCCCCGGTCCGGGACCGTGACCGTGACCGCCCGGCTGCGCCCCACCGAGGGCACCGTGGACCGCGGGGCACCCGAGGGCCAGTCCGCCTCGATCGACCTGCCCGCGTTCGCCGAACGCTGGGGTGGCGCGCTGGCCACGGGCGGGTACGGAGAACTGGTCTCCGAGGACCCGCCCTCGAGCGTGACCCCGCAGGCCGGTGAACGACCGGCCATCGAGTACGGTCCGCACCTGTCCTACTCGCTGCAGTGGTACGCGTTCGCGGTGCTGGTGTTCGTGGCCTACGGGTACTCGGCGCGCCAGCACGTGAAGAACCTCGAGTGGGATCGCGCGTACGCCGCGGAGGTGGAACGCCGGTTGGCGCAGTACTACGACGCCGAGGGCAACTACATCGGGGAGATGGACGAGTCGCTGATCATCCGTCAGTTGCAGATGGCCGACGACATGCCCGCGCATCTGAAGTCGCTGTACCGACCCAAGCGCCGTCGGGCCTCCACCGGCGTGAGCAACGAAGACGAGGAGGACGCCCTACTGGACGCCCTCGAGGCCGACAGGCGACACTGAGACGCAGACCCGCGCCCGCTTACGGCACCCGAGGGAGCCGTCCAGGCGGGCGGTCCGCCCGAGCGGACGTTGCCTTGTCGGACGGGTCACCCGTGATGAAGGAGTCGCCGTGAAGATCACCGCCGCCGTGCTCGAGGAGATCGGGCTGCCGCGCCCGTACGCCGAGTCCCATCCGCTGCGCTTCCAGGAGGTGGAGCTCGCGGACCCCGGTCCGGGCGAGCTGCTGATCCAGGTCCGGGCGGCGGGACTGTGTCACTCGGACCTGTCCGTGGTGGACGGCAACCGGGTGCGTCCCACGCCCATGGTGCTGGGACACGAGGCCTCCGGGATCGTGGAGGCGGTGGGTGAGGGTGTCACGGACATCGCCGTGGGTGACCAGGTCACGACCGTGTTCCTGCCCCGCTGCGAGGAGTGCGACCAATGCGCCACGGACGGGAAGCTGCCGTGCGGTCCCGGTTCCCGCAGTAACGACGCCGGGCTGTTGCCCGGTGGTGAGCGCCGATTGCACCGCGGTGAGGAGGAGCTGTTCCACCACCTGGGGGTTTCGGGTTTCGCGACCCACGCGGTGGTCAACCGCCAATCGGTGGTGCCCGTGGACAAGGACGTGCCCCCGGAGATCGCGGCCGTGGTGGGCTGCGCGGTGCTCACGGGCGGCGGCGCCGTGATCAATGCGGGCCGTCCCAACGACGGTGACACGGTGCTCATCGTGGGTCTGGGCGGCGTGGGCATGGCTGCGCTGCTGACCGCGGTCTCGCTCGAGAAGGGCCCGGTGATCGGGGTGGACGCGAACCCGGAGAAGCTCGCGCGCGCCGTCGAACTCGGAGCAAGCGCGGTGTACTCCCCCGAGGAGCTCGCCGAGCAGGGGGTGACGGCGGCCGTGGTGATCGAGGCCGCGGGCCACCCCCGCGCGTTCGAGACGGCGGTCGCGGCGACCTCGCCCGGGGGCATCACGGTGACGGTGGGGTTGCCCTCGCCGGACGCCCGGTCCACGATCTCCCCGCTGGGGCTCACCGCGCAGGCGCGCACGATCGTGGGTTCCTACCTGGGTTCGGCGGTCCCCGCGCGGGATATCCCCGTGTACCTGGGACTGTGGCGGGAGGGGAAGCTACCCATCGAGGAGCTGATCTCCCAGCGGATCGGTTTCGAGCAGATCAACGAGGGTCTCGACGCCCTCGCCGAGGGCCGGGCAGTGCGCCAGGTCGTACTGTTCGAGAACTGAGCCCCGCCGCGCCGGGTGCGGGAGCGGCGTACGTCCCCGCACCGTACGCGCCGCGAAGAGTCCCGCGGCGCGCCAGGCCCGTTGGTCCTCCAGCGGCCGCGGCAGGACGCCCGTGCTACGCGAGGGTGATGAGGTCCTGGTAGTCCTGGCTCCAGAGGTCCTCCACGCCGTCGGGGAGCATGACCACGCGCTCGGGTTCGAGCGCTTCCACGGCGCCTTCGTCGTGGGAGACCAGGACCACGGCGCCCTCGTAACTGTGCAGCGCGTTGAGGATCTCCCGCCGGGACGCGGGGTCCAGGTTGTTGGTGGGCTCGTCCAGCAGCAGCACGTTCGCCGACGACGCTACGAGCGTCGCGAGTGCGAGTCGCGTCTTCTCGCCGCCGGAGAGCACCCCGGCGGGCTTGTCCACGTCGTCGCCCTGGAACAGGAACGAGCCGAGGATCGTGCGCACCTGGGTGTCCTGCAGGTCCGGTGCGGCGCTCTTCATGTTCTCGAGGACGGTGCGCTCGGTGTCCAGGGTGTCGTGTTCCTGCGCGAAGTAGCCGAGTTTCAGGCCGTGACCCGCGACCACCTCGCCGGTGTCCGGGTCCGCCTGGCCCGCGAGCATGCGAAGCAGCGTGGTCTTGCCCGCGCCGTTGAGCCCGAGCACGACCACGCGGGAACCGCGGTCGATCGCGAGGTCCACATCGGTGAAAATCTCGAGTGAGCCGTAGGACTTGGATAGGCCCTTGGCCATGAGCGGGGTCTTGCCGCAATCGGCGGGCTTGGGGAAGCGGATGGCCGCGACCTTGTCCTGCACGCGTTCACCCTCGATCCCGGCTATGAGCCGTTCGGCTCGGCGGATCATCTGCTGGGCGGCCACGGCCTTGGTGGCCTTGGCGCGCATCTTGTTGGCCTGGTCCATGAGCACCCCGGCCTTCTTCTCCGCGTTGGCGCGTTCACGCTTGCGGCGGGCCTGGTCCTGGCCGCGCTGCTGGAGGTAGTTCTTCCACGTCATGTTGTACACATCCACCACGCAGCGGTTGGCATCCAGGTACAACACCTTGTTCACGACCATTTCCATGAGGTCCACGTCGTGGGAGATCATGAGGACCCCGCCCTGGTAGGAACGCAGGAACTCGCGCAGCCACACGATCGAGTCGTGGTCCAGGTGGTTGGTGGGCTCGTCGAGGAGCATGGTGTCCGCGTCCGAGAACAGGATCCGGGCGAGCTCCACACGGCGACGCTGCCCACCGGAGAGCGTGTGCAGGGGCTGGTCAAGCACGCGCTGGGGCAGGTTGAGGTTGCTCGTGATGGTCGCGGCCTCGGACTCCGCGGCGTAGCCGCCGCCGGCCAGGAACTCCGACTCGAGGCGGTCGTAGCGGCGCATGGCCTTGGCCCGCACGGCGTCGTCCTCGGAGGCCATCTCCTCCTCCGCGCGGCGCAGCTTGGTGATCACACCGGCGAGGTTACGCGCGGACAGGATGCGGTCCCGGGCCAGCTGGTCCATGTCATCGACCTTGGGGTCCTGCGGCAGGTACCCGATCGATCCCGACCGCGTGACCTCACCCGCGGCGGGGAGCGTGAGCCCCGCGAGCACCTTGGTCATGGTGGTCTTGCCAGCCCCGTTGCGCCCGACCAGGCCCACCTTGTCGCCCTTGTCCACCCGGAAGTTCACCTCGTCCATGAGCAATCGCGCGCCGGCGCGCAGTTCGAGGTTCGTGACGGTGATCAACGGTGCAGGGCCTTTCGTGGGGCGGTCGAGCGAGTGCTCCCGGGACGACGCCGCACACCGTGCTCGGCGTGCGGCGCCTCGTGGATCGCGCTGGATGGAGGCGCCCGGGACAGACAGAAACCCCGTGGCTGCGGGGTCCTCCACCAGTCTACTCGCGGTCGCAAATCCACTCGACGAGCGGGCGCTGCCGGCGCGCGGGGCACCCGCGACCCATGAGGCGTCGTGCCGTGAGGTGCCGGCGCGGTGCACGGGCCGTGTGACCCGCCGGATGAGCAGGAGCGGTCGGGCGAGCGAGGCTGGGCGGGCGCCGTCGGCCCATACCACCGGGCTCCACTAGACTGCGGACCATGACAGCACCCGCGCGCGACACCCGCACCGTGACCTCATTCGACCTGGCCAACATCGCCGTGTTCGCCGCGCTGACGTGCGTGCTCGCGCTCGCTCCCGCCATCCCCGTGGGTGCGCTCGGGGTGCCCATCACACTGCAGACCCTCGGGGTGTACCTGACCGGCATGATCCTCGGGAGCCGCCGCGGCTTCGCCGCCCTGGCGCTGTACGTGATCGTGGGTCTGCTCGGCGTCCCGGTGTTCGCCGGCTTCGTGGGCGGACCGGCCGTCCTGGGCGGGCCCAGCGTGGGCTATCTGCTCTCCTTCCCGTTCGCCGCCGCCCTCGTGGGTGCACTCGCCCACCGCAGCGTGCGCGCCGAACGCGTACGACGCCGCGCGGGCTCCACCTCCGCAGCCCCCGAACGCCGTGGCGGGCTGGTGATCACACTCTTCGGTGCGGCGCTCGCTGGCCTCGTGCTCTCCCACGTCATGGGCATCGCGGGCATGATGCTCACCGCGGGATTGTCCCTTCGGGCGGCGCTGCTCACCGATCTCGCGTTCGTCCCCGGTGACCTGGTTAAGGCACTCGTGGCGGCCCTGATCGCGGTGGCCGTGCACCGTGCCTTCCCCCGGATGGCCGGGGCGGTCCTCTGAGTGCAGCCCGCACTACGACCGGGCTCCTCCGAGCCCCTGTACTGCGCGGACGTCACCGTCACGGCGCAGGGACCCGCGGGTCCCGTGACCGTCCTGGACCGGGTCACGTGCGAGTTCACCGCGCCGCGCACCGCGGTGGTCGGGCTCAACGGCTCCGGCAAGTCCACGCTGCTGCGGCTGTTCAACGGGCTCGTGACACCAACCTCGGGTGTGGTGCGCACGGGCAGCGTGGACCCCGTGGCCTTCCCCCGGGAGGCCCGCTCGCTCGTGGGGTTCGTGTTCACCGATCCGGCCTCCCAGATCCTGATGCCCACACCGCTCGAGGACATCGAACTGTCCCTGCGGCGTCGCGTCCCGGACCGGGTGCAACGCGCTGAGCAGGCCCTGTCTTGGCTGCGCCGCGTGGGGCTTGAGCACCGCGCACACCACAGCGTGTTCGACCTCTCCGGCGGGGAACGCCAGCTCGTGGCGCTGGCCGCCGTGCTCGCCGTGGAACCCCGGGTGCTCATCCTGGACGAACCCACCACGTTGCTGGACCTGCGCAATCGCCTCAAGCTGCGAGAGCTGCTGGACGGATTACCCCAGCAGCAACTTGTGAGCACGCACGACCTCGACCTCGCCGAGAGCGCCGAGCACGTGGTCGTGGTCCACGAGGCGCGGATCCTCGATCAGGGTCCGCCCGAGCTCGTGCTCCCCCGGTACCGCGCGTGGTGCGCGCACGGTTTCCCCGGGGAGACTGCGTGAGGAGGCCGCGCGCCGACGGCCTGCTGGGCACGTACGTCCCCGGGACCTCGATCCTGCATCGCAGTCCCCTGTGGCTCAAGACCGTGGTGCTGCTCGGCGCGTGCGTGGCGATCATGGCCGTGCGCGCGTGGCCGGTGTCCCTCGCGGCATTCGCGCTCAGCGCGGTGGTGTCCGCGGCCTGTGGTTTGGGGTTACGGCGGTGGGCCCGCTCCCTGCGCCCACTCCTGCTCCTCGTGGGCGTGCTGAGTCTCTACCACCTCGTGGCCAACGGTCCGGCCCGCGCGGCGGACGTCGTGCTCTCCCTGCTGGCCGTCGTGGGGATCACCCGGTTGCTCATCACCACCACACCGCTGCCCCGACTCATCGACGGCCTGGTCACCCTGTGCGCACCGCTGCGCCGGCTGGGTGTGGACCCCGAGCGGGTGGGGCTCGCGGTCTCACTCATGATCCGTTCGGTGCCCTGGTTGTTCGGCGTGCTCTCCGGGCTGCGCGACGCCGCCGCGGCACGCACCGTGCGCCCGTCCCCCGTGCAGCTCGTGACACCGGCCGTGATCGCGACCGTGGACTACGCGCACCGCACCGGGGAGGCGCTCGCCGCGCGCGGACTCGAGTGAGCCCCCGCGCACGCGACGCGGAGGCCGTCCGACGCGCCACGTCGCGGCGCCACGGCCCCGTACCGCGCGGTTGCCCCGGTGGGGCCCTATGCTTCCCCCATGAGTTTCAATGACAACTCCCAGCTCAACGGCGGCCGCGTGGGTTCGGGCGGCGGTGGCCGCGGGATCGCCGTGGGAGGCGGGCTGGGCGGCGCCGTCCTGCTGTTGCTCGCGGGACTGTTCTTCGGCCAGGACGGCATCGATGCGCTCACTGGCGGCAATCAGGACGACACCCAGAGCACGCAACAGGTGGACTCCGGGCTCGCGGACCGCTGCCGAACGGGCGAGGACGCCAACCGGGACACCGAGTGCCGCATGGTGGCCACGGTCCAGTCCCTGGACCAGTTCTGGGGAGGGTACTTCCCCGAGGCTACGGGCAGGAAGTACTCGTTGCCGCAGGTGGAACTGTTCCGCGGGACCGATTCCACGTCCTGCGGCCAGGCGTCCTCCGCGACCGGCCCGTTCTACTGCCCGCCGGACTCCACGGTCTACCTGGACACCGGCTTCTTCGACCAGATGCGCAGCCAGTTCGGCGCGGACGCCGACGCCCTGGCCCAGGAGTACGTCATGGCGCACGAGGTGGGGCACCACGTGCAGAACCTGCAGGGCACCCTGGGCCGGGCGCAGCAGGACCCGCACGGCGCGACGTCGGCCGCCGTGCGCACCGAGCTGCAGGCCGACTGCTATGCGGGGATGTGGGCGCATCACGCGACCGAGCCCGGCGGGGCCGTCCAGTTGGAACCGATCACGCGCACGCAGCTCGCCGACGCGATCGAGGCGGCCGGGGCGATCGGTGACGACCGGATCCAGGAGACCACCCAGGGTCGCGCGAACCCGGAGTCCTTCACCCACGGCACCTCGGCGCAGCGCCAGGCGTGGTTCCTCACCGGCTACCAGACCGGGGACATCCGCGCGTGCAACACGTTCACTGCCTCGGACCTGAACCGTCCTGCGGCCCTGACGTAACCGTTCACACATCGTCATCCGGTGCGGCACGCCCGGGCCCACTTCGTCGCGTACCTCGGCCAGCGCGGTCAGGGACACCGGGGCCCGGCCCAGTTGCCGGCCGCCGTGGTTCGAGACCACCAGAACGTCGGCGCCCACGCTCAGGGCCCGGCGGGCGTCGTCGGCGGTGAGCACGCCCCCGGTCTCACCCCCCGCATGCATGAACCGCGTGAACCCCGTGGGTGCGATCCGGGTTGAAGGAGCCGAGGCGCATGAGGGGTTTCAATTCGGTCAGCTGGGGTAGTTGGCGTTGCAGGGAGCATCTCCCGATCCGGACGTGGGCCGCGGGCCCGACATGGGACGTGATCGAGGAACAGGTCGCCCAGAACCTGGCCCCCACCGTGGACGAGTGGCACG
>NZ_LZMM01000017.1:0-23150 GCF_001665945.1 Kocuria sp. ICS0012
GCCGGCGGGGCTTACCCCCGCCCCCCCGGGGGGGGGGGGGGGGGGCGGCGGGCGCGACACGGCACCCCCGGGCGCCCCGAACTGGAATCGGGGGGGCGCCGCTGACCCCCGCGGCGCCACCCGTCACGTGGTCGATCGGTCGTGGGGGGGGGACTACTCGGAGGTCACGGCGCTGCTTTCCGCGGGCACGACGGCGCTCGCGGCGCCGTCGTGAGAGCGGGACGTGGACCCTGGCCACGAGCCCGCGGTGCGCGCGGTGCCTCAGCATCTTCAGGGGCCCCGGTGCGGGTACGGCGCGCGTAGAACGCGGTCACCAGCCCGAGCACGCCGAAGGCCACCATGGACGAGGTCCCGTAACGGGACAGGGAGCTCGTGGTTTCCGCCCACAGGGTGCGGCACGCGATGTCCAGGGGCAGGCCCACCAGGAACCCCAAGGCGCCCACGAGGAACAGGCCCAGACCCATCGTGAACATGATGGGGATCTCGAAGCGCACGGCCACGAAGGTCTCCAGGCCTTCCGCGACCATCCCCCGTACGACTCGGTGTTGCGCAGCCCACCGCCGCCGTTGCCGACGGCGCCCAGGATCGCCGGCGCCGATGGACGAACGGCTCGAGGACTGGCCCGGCAGCAGGGTGAGCACCGTGATCATCACGGCGTGCAGCGCCAGGCCGATCCAGAGCCAGATCTTCTAGGCCTGGGGACTCGTGGCCAGCACCGCCGCGACCACCAGGGCCGCGAGACTGCTTACGGACGAGCTCGAGAAGAGCCAGATGTTGGTCAACAGGGTGCCCAGGAGCGCCAGGCCGCGCAGGACTTCCAGAGCCACGAGCCGTCTGCTCATACTCAGGGCGAGGGCCTGGGCCCCCGTCCACCGCACCTGCCGAGTCACCGGACGGCGGGTGGCAACACCCCGCGAGCGGTCCTTGACCGCGCGGGCGGGGAGTGTTTGTGCGGAGTCAGAGTGTCTACGCGACTGCGGAGTGCCCGCGCGGATCCTGTCGGTCCGCGCGAGCCGCTACCCCTGCTCGCGCGGTGCCAGCACGGCGTGCAGCGCCTCAAGTACGGAATCGTCCTCGATGGTCGAGGGCACCGTGTACTTCTCCCCGTCCGCCATCTGACGCATGGTCTTGCGCAGGATCTTCCCCGAGCGGGTCTTGGGCAGGGCGTCCACCACGGCCACGTCCTTGAAGTCCGCCACGGGCCCTATCTGCGAACGCACCATGCCCACGAGGTCCTCGCGCAGCTTCTGGGGTTCGATGTCCGATCCGGTCTTGAGCACCACATACCCGCTGGGGCGCTGACCCTTGAGGGGATCGTTCACACCGATCACCGCGCACTCGGCCACGTCCGGGTGGGTCGCCACGACCTGCTCCATGTGCCCCGTGGACAACCGGTGCCCGGAGACGTTGATGACGTCGTCGGTGCGGCCCATCACGAACACGTACCCGTTCTCATCGATGTAGCCCGAGTCCCCCGTGGCGTAGTAGCCCGGGAACGCCGAGAGGTAGGAGGACACGAACCGCTCGTCGTTGCGCCACAGGGTCACCAGGGTGCCCGGCGGCAGGGGCAGCCGCACCGCGATGTTGCCCTCTTCCCCCGGACCCAGCGGCTCACCCACGGGGTCGAGGATCTCCACGTTGAACCCGGGCACGGGGACCGTGGGCGAGCCCGACACTATTGGCAGCTTCTCGATCCCGAAGGGGTTGGCGCAGATGGCCCACCCGGTCTCGGTCTGCCACCAGTGGTCCACCACGGGCACCCCGAGCACGTCCGAGGCCCAGCGGTGGGTCTCCGGGTCCAGTCGCTCACCGGCCACGAACAGCGCCTGCAGCGAGGAGATGTCGTATTCGCGCACGAGGTCCCCCTGCGGATCGGCCTTGCGGATCGCGCGCAGCGCCGTGGGGGCGGTGAACAGCACCTTGACCCCATGCTCGGCCACGCGCTTCCAGAAGGCCCCGGCGTCCGGGGTGCCCACGGGCTTGCCCTCGTAGACCACGGTGGTCGCGCCGGCCAACAGGGGCCCGTAGACGATGTAGGAATGGCCCACGACCCATCCCACGTCCGAGGCGGTCCACATCACGTCCCCGGCGCCGATGTCGTAGATGTTGCGCATGGACCAGCTCAGGGCCACCGCGTGTCCGCCGTTGTCCCGCACCACGCCCTTGGGGGTGCCCGTGGTGCCGGAGGTGTAGAGGATGTAGAGCGGGTCGGTGGCCTTGACCGTCACGGGCTCCGCGGGCGTCACGCCGTCCTGCGCCTCGGTCCACGACAGCCACGCGGGCCCGCCGTCGCCGGCCCGCTCGCGCGCCTGGGCCACGGTCGTGACGAAACCGTCCCGTTCGTGCACGAGCACCGCCGACGGCGCGTGGTCGCTCAACTGCAGGGCCTCCTCGATCGCGGGCAGGTACTCGATCCGGCGCTTGGGCTCCACGCCACCGGACGCGGTGACGACGACCACCGGGGCGGAGTCGTCGACCCGGCTCGCCAGTTCCTTGGGGGCGAAACCCCCGAACACGACGGAGTGCACCGCACCCAGTCGCGCGCACGCGAGCATCGCGATCAGGGACTCCGCAATCATGGGCATGTAGAGCAGTACCCGGTCCCCCTTGGCCACACCCTGGGCGGCGAGCGCACCGGCGAAGCGGGCCACGCGCTCCTGCAACTGCGCGTACGTGATGTGTTCCTGGGTGTCCAGCACGGCGGAGTCGTAGATCAATGCCGTGCGTTCCCCGTGCCCCGCGGCCACATGACGGTCCACGGCGTTGACGCACGTGTTGAGCTCCCCGTCCGGGAACCACCGGTAGAGGGGTGCGGCGGAGTCGTCGAGTGCGCGGGTGGGTGGGCTCACCCAGTCCACGGCGTCGGCGGCGTCGAGCCAGAACCGCTCGGGGTCCTCCACGCTGGAACGGTAGACGGATGCGTACGTGGCCTCGGACATGGCTTCCTCCGCGGGTGGTCGTGGTGAGGATCGGTGCCATCAGGATAGTGTCCCTGATCACACAAAACAAGAGCTTTGTATACACACGACGCGTAACCTCCTCTTAATTCGGGAAAACTCTTGGATCATGACGGGCTCGTGTATACACTGAAGGAAATTTCGATCCTCAGGAGGAGCCATGCGAGCGGGTGAGCGTGCCTACCGCGAACTGCGCGCGGACATCGTGTCGTGGCGCCTGGTCCCCGGGCAGGTCCTGGGCGAAGTGGACCTCTCCGAACGGCTCGGCATCTCCCGCACCCCCGTGCGCGAAGCGCTGTCCCGGCTCACCGCGGACGGGCTCACCGAGCCGCACAACGGCCGCGGCGTCGTCGTCAGCGCCCTATCCGCGGACGACGTGCGCGCCCTCTACGAACTGCGCGACACGCTCGACTGCCGGGCCGCCGAACTCGCCGCCCAGCGCGGCGACCCCGAGACGTTCCGAGCGCTCGCGGACGAACTGTTCCACGCAGCGGAGCGGCTCTCGGACGACCCCGACCACCCTGCGTACTACGAGCTCGTGGACCGCATGGACGAACAGATCGACGCCGCCGCGGGCAACCCCTACCTGCAACAGGCTCTTGAGAACGTGCGTCTGCACCTCGCCCGCGTGCGCCGGCTCGCCACCTCCGATCCGCAGCGGCTGGCCGCCGCGGCCGCCGAACACGAGGCGATCGCCCGCGCGATCGCGCACGGGGACGCACCCCTGGCCGTCGCGACCACGCGCGTGCACCTGAAGAACGCCCTGAGCAAGGCCCTCGGCTCACCCGCGCTCGCCGTGGCCCGCCCGGAGGCCTCCTGACCGGGGCGTACGCCCCACGTACCATCCGCAAACCCGCGGAGACATCCCAGAGACACCCCGCAGCGAAAGGAACGCCCGTGACCGTCGAACACACCGTGCGCACGTACTCATCCAAGGAGGAACTGCCCCGCGAGGAGCAGCTCGCCCACAAGCTCGCGAGCGTCGCGACCGACCCGGTGGCCGTGGAGCCCGAGGTCGTGGACATGGTCATCAACCGGATCATCGACAACGCGTCCGTGGCCGTGGCCTCCCTCAACCGCGGGCCCATCGTCTCCGCGCGCTCGCAGGCCCTGTGCCACCGGGTCGTCGACGGCGGCGGCTTCTCGGGCACCGGCGCGCTGCTCTACGGCGCCCCGGACGACGACGCCGCGGTCTCCCCCGAGTGGGCCGCGTGGGCCAACGGCGTGGCCGTGCGCGAGCTGGACTACCACGACACGTTCCTGGCCGCGGAGTACTCCCACCCCGGGGACAACATCCCGCCCATCCTGGCCGTCGCGCAGCACGTGGGCAGCACGGGCGAGGACCTCGTGCGCGCGATCGCCACCGGGTACGAGATCCAGGTGGACCTGGTCAAGGGCATGTGCCTGCACGAGCACAAGATCGACCACATTGCGCACATCGGTCCGTCCGCCGCCGCGGGCATCGGCACGCTGCTCGGCCTGAACACCGAGACCATCTTCCAGGCGATCGGTCAGGCACTGCACACGACCACCCAGACCCGGCAGTCCCGCAAGGGCGAGATCTCCACGTGGAAGGCCCACGCGCCCGCGTTCGCCGGGAAGATGGCGGTCGAGGCCGTGGACCGCGCAATGCGCGGGCAGACCTCCCCGACCCCCATCTACGAGGGCGAGGACGGCGTGATCGCGTGGCTGCTCTCGGGCCCGGAGGCCCGCTACACGGTGCCCCTACCGGCCCCGGGTGAGCCCAAGCGCGCGATCCTGGACACGTACACCAAGGAGCACTCGGCGGAGTACCAGGCCCAGGCGTGGATCGACCTGGCGCGCAAGCTGCACCGCGAGCACCCGGAGGTCACCGACCCCGCCAACGTGGCCTCGGTGCTCATCAAGTCCTCACACCACACCCACTACGTGATCGGTTCCGGGGCCAACGACCCCCAGAAGTACGATCCCACGGCGTCGCGTGAGACCCTTGACCACTCGATCCCGTACATCTTCACCGTGGCCCTGCAGGACGGCGCGTGGCACCACGTGGACTCCTACGCCCCCGAGCGTGCGGCCCGCCAGGACACCGTGGAGCTGTGGCACAAGGTCACCACGCAGGAGGACCCGGAGTGGACCCGCCGGTACCACTCCCTGGACATCTCCGAAAAGGCGTTCGGCGGTTCCGTGGAGATCATCCTCACGGACGGCACCGTGATCACGGACCAGATCGCCGTGGCGGACGCCCACCCGCTCGGTGCCCGCCCGTTCGCGCGGGAACAGTACATCACCAAGTTCCGCACCCTGGCCGAGGGCATCGTGGCCCCGGAGGAGATCGAGCGGTTCCTGGACGCGGTCCAGCGCGTCCCCGAACTGGGTGCCGGGGAGCTCGGGCAGCTGAACATCACGGCCGCCGTGGAGCTGGAGACCTCAGCGAAGGGAATCTTCTGATCATGCTGTACACCACCGTGACCCCGGCCGAGAAGCGCGAACGGTTCCGCGAACTGCTCGCGGCCCCGGAGATCGCCCGTTTCCCCGGAGCGTTCACGCCCCTGTCCACCAAGCTCATCCAGGAGCAGGGCTTCGAGGGCGTCTACATCTCCGGCGGCGTGCTCGCCAACGAACTGGGCCTGCCGGACATCGGTCTCACGACCCTGACCGAGGTGGCCACGCGCGCCGGTCAGATCGCGCGCAGCACGGACCTGCCGTGCCTCGTGGACGCGGACACCGGATTCGGTGAGCCCATGAACGTTGCCCGCACTGTCCAGGAACTCGAGGACGCCGGCCTGGCCGGTTGCCACATCGAGGACCAGTTCAATCCCAAGCGCTGCGGCCACCTGGACGGGAAGAACGTGGTGGACACCGCCACGGCCACCAAGCGGATCAAGGCCGCCGTAGAAGCCCGCCGGGACCCGAACTTCGTGGTCATGGCCCGCACGGACCTGCGCGGTGTGGACGGACTGGATGCCGCGATCGACCGGGCCAAGGCCCTCGCCGACGCCGGCGCGGACGTGATCTTCCCCGAGGCCATGGCGGACCTCTCGGAGTTCGAGCGCATGGCTGAGGCCCTGGACGTGCCGATCCTGGCCAACATGACCGAATTCGGCAAGTCCCAGCTGTTCACCACGCAGCAACTGCACGGTGCAGGGGTGTCCATGATCATTTACCCCGTGTCCCTGCAGCGCCAGGCCCTCGGCGCCATGGAACGCCTGCTCACCACCATCCGGGAGGACGGCACCCAGCAGGCGCAGGTAGAGAACATGCTCACCCGTAAGCGGCTGTACGAACTCGTGGACTACAACGGGTACAACCAGTTCGATTCCGGGGTGTTCAATTTCGAGGTCCCCGAGACCCCGGACGCCTGAACCCCTCTGTTCCCACCACGCCAAGTGTGGTGTGGTGGGAACACTCAGTCCGTGCACGAGCCCGATCGTCGAAGGAGATCACCGTGGCCGATACCGAGATCCACAAAGGACTCGCCGGGGTGGTGGCTGACACCACCGCCGTGTCCAAGGTCAATGCAGAGACCAACTCGCTGCTCTACCGGGGCTACCCGGTGCAGGAACTCGCGCAGAACTGTTCCGCGGAACAGGTGGCGCTGCTGTTGTGGAACGGCGAGCTGCCGTCCGAGGACGAGCTCACCGCGTTCCAAAAGCTGGAGCGTTCCCACCGCGCGCTGACGCCCGAGCTCAAGCGCGTCATCGACGAGCTGCCCACCACGTGCCACCCCATGGACGTGTGCCGCACCGCCGCCTCGGTGATCGGCGCGCAGCACCCGCAGGCAGAGGACAACTCCCCCGAGGCGGAGCTGCGCAAGGCCCAGGAACTGTTCGCCGTCATGCCCGCCGTGGTGTGCTACGACCAGCGCCGCCGTCACGGCCAGGACCTCGTGGATCCCCGCGAGGACCTCGATTACTCCCAGAACTTCCTGTGGATGGCCTTCGGCGAGGAACCCGCCCCGGAGGTCGTGGACGCGTTCCGGGTGTCGATCATCCTGTACGCGGAACACTCGTTCAACGCCTCCACCTTCACGGCGCGCGTGATCACCTCCACGCTCGCGGACCTGCACTCGGCAGTGACCGGGGCCATCGGCGCCCTCAAGGGCCCCCTGCACGGCGGTGCCAACGAGGCCGTGATGCACACGTTCGAGGAGCTCGGGATCCGCAAGGACGAATCTGCCGAGGAAGCGGAGAAGCGCGCCAAGGAGTGGATGGACCAGGCGCTCGCGGAGAAGAAGAAGGTCATGGGCTTCGGCCACCGCGTGTACAAGCACGGTGACTCGCGCGTGCCCACCATGCAGGACGCCCTGTTCCGCATGCTCGAGCACTACGACCGGCCCGAGGTCCTTGGGCTCTACAACGGTCTGGCCAAGTCCATGGACGAGGCCAAGTCCATCAAGCCCAACCTGGACTACCCCGCGGGCCCCACGTACTGGCTCATGGGGTTCGATATCCCCGCGTTCACGCCCATCTTCGTGGCCGCGCGGATCGTGGGCTGGACCGCGCACATCATGGAGCAGCGCGCAAACAACTCGCTGATCCGCCCGCTCTCGGACTACAGCGGCCCGGACGAGCGTCACCTGTCCTGAGCTTGGGACACCACGACGGCCCGCCGCCCCTTCACACGTGAGAGGTGGTGGGCCGTCGTCAGTACTTCGGGGCCCGCGGCAGACCCATGTAGGACTCCACCGTCGCGGACTTGTTGTTCTTCAAACTCGTGGCCGTGGCGGTGCCCACGTAGCGCAGGTGCCACGGTTCGTAGGCGTACCCGGTGGTTGCGGTGTGCCCGTTGGGGTAGCGCACCACGAACCCGTAGGTGTGCCCATTCGCGGCGATCCACTTCCCCTGTGGGGTGTTGCCGAAGCACGGGAGCAGACCGCAGGTGGCCCCGGGGGCGCCCACGTCGATCGCGAGGCCGGTCTGATGTTCGGAGTGACCGGCCCGCGCGGAAATGGTGTCGGCGGTGGCCTGTCCGTACAGGGCCGTGTACTCGCGGTAGAGGCGCGCTTGGGTGTCGTAGTCGCGGTACCCGCTCACCGGGACCAGCGTGACCCCCTGTGCGGCCGCGGCACGGCTCATGCGCTGGTAGGCCGCTGCAGCGTCGTCCCGTAGCAGGACTCCCCCGCCCACCGAACGTAACGGAGCCGGGGCGTAGGTGCGCGGGGACAGCGGGCGTTTCTTGTTCACGACCACGGACACGCTGCGGGCATCGTCGATGTCCCGGTGCACCCGCGCTCCTCCCTGGGCGGTCCAGGTGATGCGGCCGCGCTGGTAGCGGACCTCGCACGTGCCACCCGTGCAGGTCTCACGCGTCACGGGGTACCCCAGAGCCCCGTGCTCGGAACCCTCCGCGCGCCACTTCGCCAGGATCCCGCCGCGCTGGGCCCGCGCACCGGTCGTGGACGTCCAGTGGATCGTGCCCTTCTGGTACTGCCGATAGCAGCCGCGGTCCCGCAGGCCACAGCGTTCGGCGGACGTGGGCTTGCCCAACCATGCGCCGGGATTCGGCAGGGCGCGGTACTCGTTGTCGATCCCCGCCCCGGCGTGGGCCGGTGCCATGCCGCCCACGAGCAGCAGCGCGGCCAACAGGGCGGTGAGCAGGGCCGGACGACGCATGACGGTTCGCATGAGGCCACAATAGGTGTTGCGCGTGACGCGCGGTCGGCCTATGGGCGAACAGCCGACGACGCCGCTCCCCGCCCCTTGCGGGCCCGGCGCCCACGCGCGGGAGGTCCCGGGCTCCGGGCGGTGCGGCGGGCGACGTCGCCGGCTCGGTGTGCGGGCGGAACGTCACCCACTCCGTGTGCTGCGGCTCCCGACGTGGTCGGCTCAGTGCGCTGCCGGCTCAGCGCGCTCGCGGGTGGGACGTCGCGTAGACCTCGCGCAGGGACTCCACGGACACGCGCGTGTAGATCTGGGTCGTGGCCAGGGAGGCATGTCCCAGCAGTTCCTGCACAACCCGCAGGTCCGCGCCGCCCTCTAGCAGGTGCGTGGCGAACGAGTGGCGCAGCGTGTGCGGCGTGATCCGCTCCTCCTGGTGGATCGTGCGCGCGGCGTCCTTGACCATGTTCCACGCCGTCTGCCGCGAGATCCGCGTGCCGCGAGCATTGAGGAACACCGCCGGGCTCCCCCGACCGTGCCGCGCCAACTCGGGGCGGGCCCGGACAAGGTAGCGGTCCAGGGCCGCCACGGCGAACGATCCCACGGGCACGAGCCGTTGCTTGGCGCCCTTGCCCGTCACACGGATCAGGGCGAGGTCCTCGTCGTGCAGACCGGCGAGGTCGTCCACATCCAGCGCGACGGCCTCGGAGATACGCGCACCCGTGGCGTACAGCAGTTCGAGGAACGCCCGGGCCCGCAGTCCCGCGGGTGTGTCCGGGTCCGGGGCGGCCAGGAGGTTCTCGACCTCCGTGACGCCGATGGCCTTGGGCAGCCGCTGCGGCGGCATGGGCGGGCTCACGCGGGACGCGACGTCCGTGTCCACGCTCGACTCCGTGACCCAGAACGCGTGGGCCCCCCGCACCGCCGCGAGCACCCGCGCACTGCTGCGCGCGGACAGCGCCGGGTGGCCGGCGTCGCCCTCGCGGATGCTCCGCACGAACGCCCGCACGTGATCGGCCGTGATGTCCCTGGGCACGCGCACGTGCGCGGCGGTCGCCGTGAGGTGCTGCAGGTAGCGCGCGAGGTCCCGGCGGTACGCGCTCACGGTGTTCGCTGCGAGTCCGCGCTCGACCACGAGGTGGTCCAGGTAACGCGCCACGGCCCGCCGCAGTTCCGGTGCGGCCTCCGCCTCGGTCGTCGAGTCCGACGGCGCCGCACCCGCCCTCGGTCCCCCGTCCACGATCGGCAGTGGTTCGGTGATGGGACCGTGCGGCTCGAGGGAGTCGTTCACCCCTCGTGCCGCGGCCGCGAGGTCCATTCGGCGTCCGGTGCGCGCAGCGTGGCCCAGTCCCGGGACCGCGCGATGTGCGTGGCGAGGATGCCGAGCGTGGCCGTAGGGGACGTGATCCGCCCGGCCATGACCGCGGCCACGGCGTCGTCGAGGTCCGCGAAACCAGCCACGATCTCCGCCTCCTCGCCCTCGCGTTCGAACCGCTCGGACTCGGAGACCTCGCTCAGGTCACGGGCCAAGAAGATCCGGTTGGCCTCCGCCGAGGAGCCCGGCGAGTTGTCGAAGTCCACGAGCGTGTGCCAGGTCCGGGCCGTGAGATCCGCTTCCTCGCCCAGCTCGCGCTGGGCCGCCTGCAGCGCGGGTTCCCCGGACACGTCGAGCAGCCCCGCTGGGATCTCCCACATCCGCTTGCGCACGGGGTGGCGGTACTGGTTGATGAGCAGGATCCGTTCCTTCTCGTCCAACACGACCACGGACACCGCCCCCGGGTGCGTGATGAACTCCCGGGTCAGCGGTTCTTCCTGGCCCGCCATGCGGAAGGACTCACTGCGCACGTCCCAGATGGCGCCGTCGTAGACGGTCCGCGAATCCGTGACGGTGTGCGGATCCGGGCGATCCGTCAGCTGCTCGGCGGTGATGCTCGTGTACTCCACGGCTCAGCCCTTGGCCTGGACGCCCCGGCGCTCGAGAGCGGCCTTGACGAGGCCGTCGAACAGCGGGTGCGGACGGGTCGGGCGGGAGGCCAGCTCGGGGTGTGCCTGCGTGGCCACGTAGTAGGGGTGCTCCTCACGGGGCAGCTCCACGAATTCCACGAGCGTGCCCTCCGGGGACGTGCCCGAGATCCGCAGCCCGGCCTCCGAGAGGGCGTCGCGGTACGCGTTGTTGACCTCGTAGCGGTGGCGGTGACGCTCGGAGACCTCCGTGGCACCGTAGGCCTCGGCCACCACGGAACCCTCGGCCAGCGCGGCGGGGTACAGGCCCAGACGCATGGTGCCGCCCAGGTCACCGGCGCCCTCCACGAACTGCTTCTGCTCCTCCATGGTCGCGATCACGGGAGTGTCCGTGTCCGGGTCGAACTCGGTGGAGGAGGCGTTGGGCAGGCCCACGACGTCGCGCGCGTACTCGATGACCATGCACTGCAACCCGAGGCACAGCCCCAGGGTGGGCACCTTGTGCTCACGGGACCAGCGCAGGGCGCCGAGCTTGCCCTCGAGCCCGCGGATGCCGAAGCCCCCGGGGATCAGGACGGCGTCCACGTCACCGAGTTCGCGCTGGGCGCCCTCTGGGGTGTCGCACAGGTCGGAGGCGACCCACTTGATGTGCACGCGGGCGTTGTTCGCGAATCCACCGGCCCGTAGCGCCTCGGACACGGACAGGTACGCGTCCGGGAGGTCGATGTACTTGCCCACGAGCGCGACCGTCACGTGGTGCTCGGGCTCGTGCACCGCGGTGAGCAGCCGGGACCACTGCCGTAGATCGGCGTCCTGGTAGTCCAGACCCAGGTAGTCCAGGATGTAGGTGTCCAGACCCTGGCTGTGCAGGGTGTTGGGAATGTCGTAGATGCTGGGGGCGTCCGCGCACGAGATCACGGCGTCCAGGTCCACGTCGCACGCGGCACCGATCTTGCGCAGCATCGCGTCCGGGACGTCCCGGTCGCAGCGCAGCACGAGGGCGTCGGGCTGGATGCCCAGACCGCGCAGCGAGGCCACGGAGTGCTGGGTGGGCTTGGTCTTGAGCTCACCGGACGGGCCGATGAACGGGATCAGGGACACGTGCAGGTAGAACACATTGCGCCGACCCACGTCCTGGCGCACCTGGCGCGCGGCCTCGATGAAGGGCTGGGACTCGATGTCACCGACCGTGCCGCCGATCTCGGTGATGATGATGTCCGGGGCGTTTTCGTCCTCGGCGCGGCGGCGCATCCGGCGCTTGAGCTCGTCCGTGATGTGCGGGATGACCTGCACGGTGTCACCCAGGTACTCGCCGCGGCGTTCTTTGGCGATCACCGTGGAGTACACCTGACCGGTGGTCACGTTCGCGGAGGCGTCCAGGTTCTCGTCCAGGAAGCGCTCGTAGTGACCGATGTCCAGGTCCGTCTCGGCGCCGTCGTCCGTGACGAAGACCTCACCGTGCTGGAAGGGGTTCATGGTTCCGGGATCCACGTTGAGGTACGGATCCAATTTCTGCATGGTCACGGACAGGCCGCGCGAACGCAGAAGCATTCCGAGTGAGGACGCGGTGAGCCCCTTGCCGAGGGACGAGGCCACACCTCCCGTGACGAAGATCTGCCGGGTCACCTTGCCGTCGTTCTTTTCTGTGCCTGCCTCGTGGGCGGCGTCCTGAGCATTCACCACGGGATTCGAGCCTACCATTCGTGTCTCGTCGGGGCGTTGGGGGTCGTCGGTCATGCGGTAGCGTCCCGCATGAGTTCTCGCGCGTGTTCGCGGGCCGCACTGGAGTCCTCGTGGCCCGCGAGCATGCGGGCCAGCTCCACCACGCGTTCCTCGTCCGTGAGCACTTTCACGTCCGAGACGCTCGAGTCCGAGGACTTGGTCACCAGGATGTGCTGATCCGCGAACGCAGCGACCTGGGGAAGGTGGGTCACCACGAGCACCTGCACGTTCTTGGCGAGCATCTTCAGCCGCCGGCCGATCTCTACGGCAGCCTTGCCGCCCACACCGGAATCGACTTCATCGAACACGAACGTAGGCACGGGGTCCACCTCGGAGAGCACCACCTCGAGCGCGAGCATGATGCGCGAGAGCTCACCACCGGAGGCACCCTTGCCGAGCGGGCGGGGTGTGGCCTGCGGGTGGGGCGCGAGCATGAACTCGATCGTGTCCCTGCCGTCGTCCGTGAAGCGCTCGGAGGGTTCCACCGCCACCACGAGGGACGCGTTGGGCATGGCCAGCGCGCTCAGTTCCTCGCTCACGGCGCCCGCGAGTTTCTTGGCGGCCACCCGTCGCAGCTCCAACAGCCTGGTCGCGTGCTTCACGAGGGCCGCATGCAGGCTCTCGCCCTCCGCGCGCAGTTGTTCCTCGCGTTGGGGGTCCACCACGAGCCCCTCGAGCCGGGTCCGGGCCTCGTCCGCCCAGGACAGCACTTCGTCGATGCTCGCACCGTACTTCTTGGTCAGCGCGCGCAGGGCACTGCGGCGGGCCTCGACCTCGGCGAGCCGCGCGGGGCCGTCCTCGTCCAGACCGCTCGCGTATCCCGAGAGGTCCGCGGCGACGTCGGCGGCGACCACGGTCAGCTCCCGCACTCGGGTGGCTAGGGCCACGAGTTCGGGGTCGGACTCCGCCACGAGGTCGATCGCCTGTTGCGCGTGGGACAGCAGGGCGACGGCGTTGAGGTCCGGTTCGTCGTCCGCGTCGGATCCGCTCAGGGCCCCGTGGGCGGACAATGCCGCACCGCGCAGGGCCTCGAGGTTAGTGAGCTTCTCGCTCTCCGCGTCCAACTGGGCGTCCTCGCCCGGAACGGGCTCCACGGCGTCGATCTCCTCGAGCGCGGTGGTCAACGCCTGGGCCTGCAGCGCTCGTTCGCGGGAATTTTCCTTGGCCGCGCGCAACGTGGCCACGACCTCCCGGTAGCGCGCGAGTTTGCCGCGGTAGGTGGCGAGCTCCTCGGCAACGTCCGCACCGGCGTAGTCGTCGAGCGCCGTGCGCTGGGCCGCCGGGGACTTCAGGCGTAGCTGGTCGGACTGCCCGTGGACGGCCACGAGGGTCTCACCGACGGCGCCGAGCGTGCCCACCGGTGCGGAACGGCCGCCCACATGGGCGCGACTGCGCCCCTCGGCCGAGACGGTGCGGGAGAGCAGGACCAGGGACTCCTCGGTGCCATTGACCGTCTCGCTGTCCACCGCACCACCGGATTCCTCCACGAGCGCCACAGCGGCGTGGTCCGACGGCACCCGCACGGTGGCTTCCGCTAGCGCCTTGGTGCTGCCCGAGCGCACGGATCCGGCGTCCGCGCGGTTGCCGAGCAGCATGCCGAGCGCGGTGACCACCATGGTCTTCCCCGCGCCGGTCTCACCCGAGAGGATCGACAATCCGGGGCCCAGTGGCAGGACGGCGTCCGTGATGACGCCGAGGTCGTGGATGTGGATCTCCTCGATCATGACCGGGAGGTCCCGTCCGGTCGGTCGCCGGTCCGCTCACCGGTCGAGGAGCCGCCATCGAGCCAGGGCGCGTCGTTGTGGTGCGGGATCTCCCGGCCCACGCTGAGCTTGACTTGTTCCTCGTCCTGAGCGACCACCTTGGTGGTGGGCTGCACGACAGACAGGGCCGAGGTGAGGGCCTCGAGCTGTTCCTTGGGCATGGGGCCACGCCATCCGGCGATCGGCAGTTCGAACTTCTTGACGAGGCGTTCGGAGAACGGGGTCGCGTGCATGCGGGCCAGGTTCACGGACTTCTCGGACCGCCGCACCTCGATGCGCGATCCCGGGGGCAGGTCCACGGTTCGCCGTCCGTCGCACCACAGGACACCGCGGGCATCCGTGCGGGTGAGCACCTCCACGGCCATCATGGAGCGCGGGGAGATCACGAGGGGGCGGGAGAACAGGGCATGGGCGGACAGCGGGACCATGAGCAGGGCCTCGACCTCCGGCCAGACCACGGGACCACCCGCGGAGAACGCGTAGGCCGTGGAGCCGGTGGGGGTGGCCATGACCACGCCGTCGCACCCGAACGTGGACAGCGGCCTGCGGTCCACCTCTGTGACGACCTCGATCATCTTCTCCCGGTTGCCCTTTTCCACGGAGGCCTCGTTGAGCGCCCACGTGTGCAGGACTTTTCGGCGCTGCTCCCACACGGTGATGTCCAGGGCCATGCGCCGCTCCACCGTGTAGCGACCGTCGACGATGGCCTCCACGGTCTCGCTCAGCGCGGAACGCTCGGACTCGGCGAGGAAGCCCACGTGACCCAGATTGACGCCCAGCAGAGGGGTGTCCACTCCGCGCACCAGTTCCGCCGCGCGCAGGATGGAGCCGTCACCGCCGAGCACCATGACGATCTCGATCTCGCGCAGCGCCACGTCCTCCTCGAGGATCTCCACGGGTGCCATGTCCGACCCGTCCGCACGCAGGGCCTCGAGGTCCGGGCGGCAGAGGACAGGTACGAGCCCGGCGTCGTGCAGTTGTTCGCAGGACTGGCGGGCCGCTTCCTTGGCCTCGTGCCGCCCCGTGTGGGTCATCACCAAGATTTTCCGGCTCACGAGCTGAAGACCATCCTCCTGCGATCGACTCCCACGGTGGGCTGACTCAGCCAACACTACGCGAGCGCCCCGACGCGGTCAGTGCTTCGGGCTGCGGCACCACACGAAGAACTCCACGTTGCCGTCCTGGCCCGGCAGCGGACTGGGCACCGTGCCGAGGACCTCGAGCCCGACGTCGCGCGCGCACGCCCGTACGCGCTCCACCGCCGCTTCCCGCGCGGCGTCGGACGTCACGACGCCGGTGCGGGACAGCGCGTGCGCCCCCACCTCGAACTGGGGTTTGACCATGAGCAACAGGTCCCCTCCACGCTCCGTGGCCGCCGCGAGCGCAGGGACCACGAGGGTCAGGGAGATGAAGGAGAGGTCGCACACTGTCAGTTGGGCGGGGCCGCCGATCTCGGCGGAATCCAGGTAGCGCACGTTGAGCCCCTCGTGGACCCGGACGCGGGGGTCCGCGCGCAGTTCGGGGACCAATTGGTCGTGCCCCACGTCCACCGCCACGACCTCGCGCGCACCACGGCGCAACAGGACGTCCGTGAACCCTCCGGTGGACGCCCCCGCATCCAGACAGCGCTTGCCCGCGGGGTACACGTCCGGGAATCGTTCGAGCGCGCCGGCCAGTTTGTGCCCGGCGCGGCTCACGTACTCCTCGCCCTCGGCTGCCGCGACCTCGAGCGTAGCCTCCGAGGTGACCACGGCGGAGGGTTTCGTGGCCGCGGACCCGTTCACACTCACGCGCCCGGCCTTGATCAGAGCGGCGGCCACGGTGCGGGACCGGGCGAGACCGCGCGCGGTCAGCGCCCGGTCGAGCCGATCGTTCACGGGTGCTCCCGCTCCCCCGCGGCGTCCGACCCAGGCTCCGTCACGGAGTCGATGAGCCCGGCGGGCAACGAACCCGGCGACGCGTTGAGGATCCGCTCCAGTTCCTCGTGCAGGACCTCGTACGCCGCCGCCTGTTCCGTGACGGGGAGCGCGGCGATGTTTGCTTCACGCGCGAGCACGCGGTCCACGGGGTCCAGGCCGGTGTGCGGGGGCTCGGGGTGTTCCTCGTTCACGCGGGGTCCTGCCACGTCAGCGACGGTTCGTGAGCGACGTCGACGTCGGGATGGGCGGCCCACCACGCGGCGCACGCAGCGCGCCAGCCGTCCAGGCTGTCGCGAGGCGCGGTGACCGTCACGGCGATGCTGTCGGTCTCCGCGACGGCCTCGCGGCACCGCGCGCGGAACCGGTCGCCGTCGTGCGTGACGTCCACCCGGGGATACGGCTCGAACAGCTCACGCAGGTTCCCCAGGAGGTAGGTGGGGCGCTGGGACGTGCACGCGGCGAGCACCGAACGCGGCGAGTCCACCCCCGTGAACACCTCGATCCCGGGCATGCCCGCGTTGTTGGCCCCGAGGATGTCGGTGTCCAGCCGGTCCCCCACGACTGCGGGGTTGCGGGCGCCGACGCGCTCGGCCGCCTCGCGGAAGATGGGGGCCTCGGGTTTGCCCGCGACCACGGGTTCCCGGCCCGACGCCGCGGCAACAGCGGCCACGAGCGTCCCGTTGCCGGGGGCGATCCCCCGTTCCTTGGGGATGGTGCGGTCGGTGTTGGTCGCGCACCACAGCACGGCGTCGTCCGCGAGGGTGAAGGCGGCCTCGGCGAGGTGCTCCCATCCGATGTGCGGGTCGAAGCCCTGCACCACGGCCTCCGGTTGCTCGTCCTGGGAGGTCACGGGGGTCAATCCCACGGCGCGGATCTCGTCCGCGAGCGCCTGCGCCCCCGTGATCAACACTTTCGCCGACCGCGGGAGTCGCTCCGCCAGCAAAGCCGCGGCCGCCTGGGCGGAACTCACCACGTCCTGCGTCCGAGCGGGAGCGCCGAGGGACGAGATGTGCTCGGCCACCGCTTCGGGGGATCGGGATGCGTTGTTGGTCACGTACATCACCGCGCGCCCCGAGTCCTTCACTCGCTTGAGGCTCTCCGGGGCGCCGTCGATCGCGTGCGGTCCCGCGTAGACCACACCGTCCAGATCGCACAGCAAGGCGTCGAACCGTTCGATGAGCGTCGCGTCCTCGCTCCCCTCCTCGCGGGCGGGATCAGTTGCGGTCATGACCGGTGTCCGTCCCGTGCTCGCCGTCGGCGCTCTCGGCGGGTGCGTGGTTGTCGGCTGACGCGTCACCCGGAGCGGCCGCGTCGTCCGACGGCGCTGTCTCCTCCCGCGCAGGGGCCGCCTCCTCGTCGGAGTCCGTGCTCACTTCGGGGGCGTCATCACTGGGGCGGTCCGCGCTGTGTCGCTTCTGGGCCTCCCGGACGGTGCGCCGAGCGTCGTCCTCGTCTAAGTCGTCACCCAGGTCCACGATTTCGGGCTCGGAGAACTGGCCCATGCCCAGCGCCGCCTCCGCGACGATGGCCTGGCGATCCCACGACATGGCCTCGCTGTCGCGACCCACCGCGCGCAGGGCGTCCGCGTACGCGCGGAAAAGTTTGGGGCTGTAGGAGAACCCGCGGTTCTTGTCGAGCTGGGGGATCTCGAGCGCCGCGAGCGCGGCCTGTTCGTCACCGGCGTCGGCGTGGATCCCGGACACGACCATGGCGAGCTCGGCCTTGCCCTCGGCGTCCAGCGCATCAGCGGCATCCGAGATGGCCTCTTCCATGGCCTTGTCCACGCGGCCCAGGGCACGCTGGGCGTCCACCATGAGCGGCAGGTGTGCCTGCGAACCGGAGATCCGCCGGTGGGTGCGCAACTCCTTCAGGGCGAGCGCGTAGTCACCGGCCGCATACGCCGCGATCCCGGCAACCTCGCGCACAGCGCCGATCCGCCCCGCCTTACGCACGGCGGCGTTGGCGTGTTCAAGGGCGAATTCGGGATCGTCGTCGAGATAGCGCGCCGCCATCACGAGGTGTTTGGACACCCGCTCGGCATTGCTCGCCTCGAGGGCCTGCAGTTCCCGGCGCACGGTCCGGTCGATTTCCCGACCCTTGACGTCCGCGTCGATGTCCGGGGCCACGAACCGCGGCTGGGCATCTCGGCGGTCATCGCGCTCGGGGCCACGTGCGTCACCGCGCCGGTCGTCACGGTAGTCGCGGCGCTCGTCGCGCGCTCCGAAGCCGCGCCCGCCGCCCTGGCGAGCCCGGTCACCGCCCCGGCCCGCGAAGCCCCCGTCCCGGCGATCCCGGTCCCCGCGATCATCACGTCGCCCAAAACCACCATCACGACGGTCGTCCCGACGTCCATAGCCGCCCTCACGACGGTCCCGGTCACCACGCTCGTCCCGACGCCCGTAGCCGCCCCGTTCCTCACCACGAGCGCCGTCGCGCGGACCGCGTCGATCGTCGTCACGGCGGTAGCCGCCTCGCCGGTCATCATTCCTGCGCTCATCACCGCGCCCGCCGTAAATCCCCGCCCGCTCGTCCCGGCCCCGGTAGCCGCTGCGAGCGTCGTCGCCGGATGAACGGCGTCCGCTGCCGCCTCGGCCGCCGAAACCGTCCCGATCTCCGGGACGGCCCCCCGAGCCCCCGCGGTACGAGGAGCGATCGGAGCCACGGCGATCCGTGCCCCGACGATCGTCGTCGCCCCGGGAGAACCGGCGGTCTCCCCCACCGCGGGATGAACCGCGCTCGTCACGGCCCCACCGGCCGCCGCGGTCACCCCCGCTGCGTCGACGATCGGAACGATCGTGGGAACCGTGCTGTTCAGATTCGCTCAAGGGGTGTCTCCTACTGCGGCCTGCGGCCATGGTGCGGGGGCGGGATCTGGCACCGCCGGATGTTCTCGAAGAGCATTCTACAAACGGTGCGCGGAGCACTCCCAACGCCATGGACGGGCCGCTCGCGGCACTCGAACGGGACGCGGCGAGATGATCCGCGCGCGGAGTGAACCGCAGGAGGGTGGGCGCCGTACATAATGAAGCATGCGTTTGAGATCCCTCTCCAAAAACCTGCTTCTGCGGGTCCTTGTGGCCATCGTCATGGGCGTCGTCTTCGGCCTCTTCTTCCCGGAATGGCTCGCACGGGTGTTCATAACCTTCAACGGCATCTTCAGCCAGTTCCTGGGGTTTCTGATCCCCCTGATCATCGTGGGCCTCGTGACACCGGCCATTGCGGATCTGGGGCGGGGCGCGGGCAAGTGGTTGGCCGTGACGGCGGCCATCGCGTACGGGTCCACCATTTTCGCCGGTCTCCTGGCGTTCCTCGTGGCCAAGGCGAGCTACCCGTGGCTGCTGGGCGGTGACAGGTCCGTCAACGGGCTGGAGAACCCGGAGGACCACGCCCTGAGCGGGTTCTTCGACATCACCATGCCACCCGTGTTCGACGTGATGACAGCTCTCATCCTGGCCTTCTGCATCGGCGTGGGGATCACGTTCGTCAAGGGCAACTCCCTGCACCGCGGGTTCGGGGAGCTGCGCACGATCGTGATGCGGATCGTGGAGAAGATCATCATCCCGCTGTTGCCCGTCTACATCTTCGGCATGTTCCTGAGCCTCACCATGAACGGGCAGATCGTCCTGGTGATCTCCACCTTCCTGCGCGTGGTGATCCTGGCGTTCATCATGACCGTGGTGATCCTGATCATCCAGTACTGCGTGGCGGGCCTCGTGGCCAAGCGCAACCCGTTCGTGATGCTCAAGAACATGCTCCCGGCGTACGCCACGGCGCTGGGCACGTCATCGTCCGCGGCGACCATCCCCGTGACCTTGGAATGCACCAAGCGCAACGGCGTGGACGAGCGCGTCGCCGGGTTCACCATTCCCCTGTGCGCCACGATCCACCTCTCCGGGTCCACGATGAAGATCGTGCTGTTCTCCCTGGCGATCATGACCATCTCGGGGATGCCCATCAACACGTGGCAGTACATCGGGTTCATCCTGCTGCTGGGCGTGACCATGGTCGCCGCGCCCGGTGTCCCCGGCGGCGCGATCATGGCCGCGGTCGGCATCCTGCAGTCCACCCTGGGCTTCGACGAGACCGCCGTGGGGCTCATGATCGCCACCTACGTGGCCATTGACTCGTTCGGCACCGCATGTAACGTCACCGGCGACGGCGCCATCGCCGCCGTCATGGACCGCATGCTCAAGGACAAGAGCGGGCGCCTGCGTGACGCCCCCGCGGAGTCGACCGTCTGACCATCTCGTGCGGGCCTCGCAGCCCGCACCTGCGATCCATCACGACGGCGCGTCGCACTGTGCGCCGCGCCGTCGTCATCTCGTGGCCGGGTGCCGGTACGGGTGGCCCGCTCAGGGAGCACCCGCTCAGGAGACCCCGGTGATCACGGAGAGTCCCGCCGAGGCGAGGCCGGCGAACAGGACACCCCACAGCACGATCGAGATGCACTGCCAGAAGATGATCTTCCCCTTGGCCACGCCAGCCCCGGCCATCATGGACGAGGTGATCTGACTGGGCAGCACGGCCTGACCCAGGATTGACACCCCGGCTACCCCGTACTTCTCGAACATCCTCACGAAACGCTGCTGACGTTTGCTCGGCTCCTTGCGCTCGTCCCGATTGCGCGTGAAGAACTTCCGGGCCCGCTCCGCGAACAGGACCAACAGGGTCATGGAGACGATGTTGCCGATCACGGCGAAGAGCACCGCCATCACGGGATGGATCCCCGCGATGACCCCCACCGCCGAGGCCCCGTAGGACTCGATGAACGGGATCGCCCCGCCCAGCATCAGGAACAGGGCCTGAACGGTCTGCCCCGCGGCCTCCACATTCTCCTGCAACCACTGCATGGCGTTCTTCCTCTCCTCCGGCGGGTGCTTGAGCGCCGCGCTGTGGACGTGTGTTCGGGCTGTCGTGCCCTTCTGCCCACCACTCTTCCGCGCGGGGACCGTTCGCGGCAGTGAGCCCGCGTCATCACCTTGGCCACGGATGTCATCAGCCCACATGACACGTGTCATATCCGGATCACCCGGCCCCTAGGGTGGAGGCATGTCGGCGATCCCTACGTCCGCGCCGGTCCACGGCGCAGAACAGCACGAGCTCGACCTCGCGCGGCAACGCCGGAACATGAGCCTGGTGTGGTGGAGCACCTACCTCACGCTGGTGGGCATCCTGCTCTACGTGTTCTTCCTGAACTTCGCGGCCATCGCGTTCAGGCCATCGGCGGCCGCGTACGTCACGACGGGGATCATCGGCGTGACGAGCCTGCTGTGCTGGGCCGCAGGGCTGTTGCGGATTCGTCGGGGTGTGAGTCGGGCGGCCGTGTTGACTCCTTTCATGGGTGTGGCTGCGATCCTGGGGATTGTGTGCGCCGTTCTCGCGGCGAGCGTCGGCCCCCGAGGGGTTTACGCCGCACTCCCCCTGGCCGTCGTGGTCATGACGGCCGGCCTGCAGCCCGAGCACCGCTGGCGCTGGTTGTTCCTCGTGGCCGCTGCGATCCCGCCCGTGTACCTCTTGGTCTGTTGGGCCATGGGGGTGATGAACCCGACCGCGATGGACGTCGCCATGACCATCCAGTACGCGGGGATCGTCCTGCTCGCCATCCCCTCCTCGTTGTGGGTCTGGGGCGTCATGCTACAGCTGGAGGCCGCTCAGCGCCGTGCCGCGGACCTGGCCATCGCGAACGAGCGGCTGCGCTTCGCGGCGGACCTGCACGACGTCCAGGGGCATCACCTGCAGGTCATCAGCCTCACCACGGATCTCGCGGCCCGCCTGCTCGGCAAACAGCAGTACGACGCCGCCCGCGAGCAGGTCCTCGCGGCTCACGCAGGCGCGCAGGAAGCCCTGCGTGACACACGCTCCCTGGTCCAGGGTTATCGCTCCACCACTCTCGTGGGCGAGCTCGAGAACGCGTCCTCCGTTCTCGGCGCGGCCGGGATCCACACGGACGTGGACCTGCCCCCGATGCTGCGGACCTGGGCCGGTCGCTCACGACCCTTCCCCGACTCCACCGAGGACGGCCGCGGTGACACCGTCACGAGCCATGTGCTGGGCCTCGTTGTGCGGGAGGGCACGACCAATATCCTGCGGCACTCCCACGCCTCCTCCGCGCGGATCTCGCTGCGTTTGATCTCGTCCACGGGTCGTGACGACGACGCCGCACCCACCGGTCGTGCCGCACGGCGCCGACGCCT
Organism: Kocuria sp. ICS0012; assembly: GCF_001665945.1. Taxonomy (NCBI): domain Bacteria; kingdom Bacillati; phylum Actinomycetota; class Actinomycetes; order Micrococcales; family Micrococcaceae; genus Kocuria; species Kocuria sp. ICS0012. Next base: position 22,097 of record NZ_LZMM01000017.1, read on the forward strand.
GCCGGGCGGGGGCGCTCATCTCGAACTCGTCATCCACAACGACGGCGCGTCCCCGTCCTCGGAATCCACGCCGGACGCCTCCACCGGGAACGGATTGGCGGGGTTGCGTGAACGACTGTCGGCGCTGGGAGGCACGCTCACGTACACCTTCGATCCCGCGCACGACGGTTTCACCCTGACCGCGCGCGTGCCCATGACACGAGACGACCATGAATGACGAGCGGATCACGATCCTTCTCGCGGACGACGAGCACCTGATCCGCGGGGCCCTTGCTGCCCTGCTGCGCCTCGAGGACGACTTCGAAGTGGTGGCCGATGTCGCAGACGGGGCCGAGGCTCTACGGGCGGCTCAGCAGCACTCCCCCACCGTGTGCATCCTGGACCTGGAGATGCCGCCCACGGATGGCGTGGACACGGCGCAGCGCATCGTGAGCTCGGTGGACACCCGCATCCTCATGGTCACGCGCCACGCCCGTCCCGGAGTACTGCGCCGCACCCTATCTGCGGGCGTGTCCGGGTTCCTCCCCAAGTCCACGCCCTCCGAGAAGCTGGCCCAGGTGGTGCGGGACATCGCGGCTGGCAAGCGGTACGTGGATCCGGAAATCGCCGCCAGTGCGCTATCGGGCTCCGCATGTCCTCTGAGTGACCGGGAACTGGACGTGCTGCGTGAATCCGCGCAGCAGGCCACTCTCGCGGACGCGGCTGCGGCCCTGCATCTCGCACCGGGAACCGTTCGGAACTACGTCTCCTCGGCCCTGGCCAAGTTGCGCGTGTCCACCCGTCAGGAGGCCGTGCAGCGGGCATGGGACGAGGGATGGATCTGAGAGTGAGAGAGCGTGACGCTGTCAACTCGCATCGGGGTGCGGCAGAAGAACCCGATCTAGTGGTGGCCCGAATGAACCCATCGCCGCTGGCGCCATGGTGAAGCCCACCGTGGCGTTTACACTGCACGATCGCGGGCTTGTGTGCGTTCCGGCGTGTTAAATGGTGGGAGGCCGCGCCCCTAAGGGGGTGCGGCCTCGACCACTTCTTTCTTTCATGTTAATCCCGGCGG
>NZ_LZMM01000018.1:0-31551 GCF_001665945.1 Kocuria sp. ICS0012
GGCGTTCCCGCTGGTCCCCCCCCCCCCCCCCCCCCCCCCCCAAACACCGCCGGGGCCCCGGGCGCCGGGGTGGGGCCCCCCGGGGGCCCACTGCCCGATCTGTTCCAGTGATCGAGGAGCACATCATCCGGGACCGTCAGCGCCCGGGCCCGCCGTGACCTCCGGCGTCCGCAGGGGCACCCGCTGAGGGAGCGGCGTCGTCGTGGGCATGGTCGTGACCCTTGTGGGAAACGTGTCCGTGCGCCTTCTCCTCCCGCGCCGGAGCCCCCGGTTTGCCCGTCACCACCGCGAGTTCCACCGGCGTCTGCGGCAGGTCGATGGTCTTGGCCACTTCACCCTTGGTCAGATCCACCGCGTGCAGTTTCTTGTTCTGCGCGTCGGTCACGTAGGCGCTCGAACCGGCCACCTTGATCGCGGGACCCGCCTCCTGCCAGTCCGTCTTCTCCTCCCACGGCTGGATCACGTCGGTCTTCCGGACCACCTTTCCGGACTCCACGTCGATCACGTTGAGCTTGCCGTCGTACGTGAGCACCAAAGCCTCACCCTCCGGCCCGCGGGCCAGCGAACGGAACCAGTAGGACGAGCCCAAGTCCACCAGCCGGTGCGACCCGTCCCGGGTGTCGAAGAGGGCCACACGCGTGGGGCGCTCCTGCTCGGCATCCTCGTCCACCTTGTAGTCGCCGAGCACGATCGGCGACCTCTCCGAACCTGCGAGGTTGCCCGAGCGCGCGTAGGCGTCCGCCACGGCCACCTTGTGGAACGTCCCGTCCCGATAGATCACGGGCCCGTTCTCGCAACCCGCCATCACGGTGTCGGTGCTCGCTCCCGGCGCAGCCGCCGCCTCACCGTGCACGGCCGGGCAGTCCGTCGTCTCGGCCTTGACGGCGCCGTCCTTGCCAAGCACGCGCACGGTGTGCCGTTCATCCTCCGTGCCCTGGGTCGTGAACAGCGTGCCGTCGGCCAGCTCGAGCGCCACCCCGTGGTGCGGGTGCTCGGTCTTCCGTTCGGTCGTGTCGTCGCCCCACCGGTTCCCTCGTCCCTCCGGGTGGGCCCCGGCGGTTCCAGCCCCGGGCCGCCCCTCCGTGAGATGTCATTACGCCCCCGGGTGCGGGTGGTGAGCATGACTGCGGGAGGCTCCATGACCTACCCCCGTGCATCGCCCAATCAATGGCCGACATTCCCCGTCCGCTTCGAAGAAGAAATACGAATGAAGTACCACACTATTTTCATGAGGGTGATCCTGCTAGACTGAATCCTTATAACTACGTATGACAATGGACTTCACGAGGCGCGAGAAGTGAATAATGGATCACCTGGCCATTCTTATCCGTTCGATACTGCTTATCCCTCTGGTTGCTGGCCTTATTTACTTTTTCGGAAGTGTCCTTAAGTCCGCACTGTTCGGCGGCTCCAACCGGCCATCCGACCCGGATGATCCACGCCGGCGCCGATGACCAAACGCTCGAGACGCCGGATATTGGGGCGCGGCCCCGCAATACACGTAATGCACGTAATGCAGTCATAAATCCAGTCATAAATATCCCACCCATAAGGGCTGGATGCACCCTCGGCACCTCCCATGGCGATAACCCACTGCCACCCAGTTCCACCAAATCAAAGATCGCATAGAATTTTCCCGGCAGTACGACGCCCATCCTCATTTCGGTATTTCTGTTCGAGGTAATTCGCCCCCACCCCTGGACGCCGGCGCCAGCATTCGGGGCATGATGGGACCACCCGTCACCGTCGCGAGGAGCCGCAGCATGAGCCCGTCACCGCACACCGCGGGAATCATCGGTCTCGGATCCATGGGCAAGCCCATGGCCGGGCACATCATCAGCGCCGGGCACGACGTGGTGGTCCTGCATCGCAGCCTCCACAAGGCCCCGGGGGCCCGCGCGGTGGGCACGCCGCGGCACATGGCACGCCAGTGCGACGTCGTGATCGTGTTGGTGCCCGGCGCCCCGGAAATCGACGGCGTGCTGGAAGAACTCGCTGAGGGCGCCCGCGAGCGCGACGCCGACCACGACCGCCTGGTCCTGGCGATCAGCTCCACCGTCTCCCCCGTGGACATCACCCGCTGGCACCGGGACACCTCGGGTGTCGAGTTCGTGGACGCGCCCATCAGCGGCGGGGAGGCCGGGGCGATCCGCGGGGACCTGTCCGTCATGGTGGGTGGCGACGACGCCGCCGCAGGCCTGGTCTCGGACGTCCTGTCCTCGTGCGGTCGCCCCGTCCACCTGGGACCGCTGGGGGCCGGGCAGGTGGCAAAGGCGTGCAACCAGCTGATCTGCGCGGCGGAGATCGTGGCGATCTCCGAGGCCAGCGTCGTGGCCGAACGGGCCGGACTGGACCTGGCCACACTGCTGGACCTGCTCCAGGGCGGCTACGCGGGATCCACCATCCTGGCGGACAAGACTCCCAAGCTCGTGGCCCACGACTACTCGGTGTCCGCGCAGGCGGCCTTCGTGCACAAGGACGTCTCCGCGTACCTGGATGCCGCCCGCGCCACCGGAACCACGTCGGTGCTGGGCGGGCCCATCGCGGCCGCGGCGCAACAGCTCATTGACGCGGGACTGGGCGAGCAGGACTCCGCGGTGTTCCAGAAGTGGATCGCGGACAGAACCGAGAAGTGAACGACCTGGGACCCACCCCTGAGAACACCTGTGCCCCGATAATGCACGCCACAGCGTCGTAGCGTGCATTATCGGGGCAGGAATGTAGTGAGGGCCCTGAACCCTACTTGTCGAACCGGTTCAGGAAGCGCGCCACCACCGCGGGGCGCTCCTCCCCCTCGATCTCGATCGTCGCATCCGCCACGAGGTGCAGGCCGTTGCCCTTGACCTCCGAGACTTCCGCGATGGTCACGGTCATCCGGATGCGTGCGCCCACCTTCACCGGTGAGGTGAAACGGACCTTGTCCAGGCCGTAGTTGACCTTGGTCTTCACGTCGGACACGTCGAAGAGCTCGGACCACATGGGGATCAGCAGCGACAGGGTCAGGAACCCGTGTGCGATGGGCCCACCGAACGGACCGTCCGCGGCCTTCTCCAAATCGGTGTGGATCCACTGGTGGTCATCGGTGGCGTCCGCGAACAGGTTCACCTGGTCCTGGGTGATCTCGCGCCGCTCGGAGTAGCCCGAATCCTTCCCTGCGAGCTCGGCCACCTCGTCGAACAGAACAACGGTCTTGGCGGTCATGACATGTTCCCTCTGGGGTTCTGCTCCGGCGGTGATGGGCGTCACCGTATGTTTCTTTCATGGGACCGTATTTAATTAAGATCGCCAACGGTTAAGATTATCCCCGACGATCCTCCGGCGGACGGTCCCACCCCCGCCCACCGCACGGAGCACGTCACGACCCGGACCCAGGAGCAACGACATGACCACCCCCCTCCCGCAAGACGCCCTGGACCCCGCACCGACCCTGAGGGCGAGCGACCTCGCATCCGAACCGGTGTTTCTCATGGCCCGGGCGAGTTCCCTGGCTTCCGCGTCCGCCAACCGGGCCCTGGGGGAACTGGACCTGAAGGTGCGCCATTACTCGGCCCTGTCCCTCGTGTGTTCGGACCTGCACCCGTCCCAGCGGGACCTGAGCAGGTACCTTGTCCTGGACCCCAGCCAGATCGTGCTGATCGTGGATTCCCTCGAGCGTCGCGGGGCCGTAGTGCGGCGCACCGACCCCAATGATCGCCGCTCCAAGTTGATCGAGCCCACGGACAAGGGCCGCGAGCTCTACCGGCGTGCGCGCGCCGCGGTGGACCGCTGCACGGACGGGACACTGGCACCCCTGAGCGAGGACGAACGGGCCACCCTGTTGGACTTGCTGCAGCGCGTGGCACTGGGCTGAGCGCACCGTCATACGGCCCCGCCCGCCCCGGGATTCCAGGTGTTCACGCCCGCGAACACGTACCGTGGAACCAGCACACTCGACTCCCCCGCGCTCCCCCTACCGATCGAGGTCACGCACCATGCGCTCCGCCGCCCCCGCCGCCCTTTCCGCCCTCTGCGCCATGCTGCTGCTCACCGGCTGCGGTTCCGGCGGCGACGCGGGGGGCGACGACGCCGCGAACGGTACCGCAGCGACGTCGTCCACCGCGACCGAACAGCCCAGCGCGACACCCACGCCCACCCAGCCGCCAGAGCTGATCGGCGGGGGCACCACCCTGTTCCCCGAGCGCCGGTTCGTGGCGCTCTACGGACACCCGGGCACCCCGGGGCTGGGCGCGCTGGGGGAGCAGGGGCCGGAGGAATCCGCCGAGCGGGCGATCGAGCTGGCCAAGCAGTACGAGCCCTACAGCCAGGAGAAAGTGATCCCGGCGTTCGAGATCATCGCGACCACCGCCTCCTCCGACCCGGGACCGGACGGCGACTTCTCCAGCGAGGCTCCCGTGGAGCGCCTCATGCCGTACATCGAGGCCGCGCAGAAGCACGGGATCTACGTGGTCCTGGACCTGCAGCCCGGCCGCTCGGACTTCCTGTCCCAGGCCAAGCGGTACGAGGAACTGCTCAAGCGGTCCAACGTGGGCCTGGCCCTGGACCCCGAGTGGCGGCTGGGGCCAGGGCAGTACCCGCTGCAGCAGATCGGGTCCGTGAGCGCTCAGGAGATCAACGAGACCACGCAGTGGCTCGCCCGGCTCACGGCCGAGAACGGCCTGCCCCAGAAGACCCTGATCCTGCACCAGTTCTCCATGCCCATGATCCAGAACCGTGAGGCCATCACGACGGACCACCCCGAGCTCGCGTTCCTCCTGCACGCGGACGGGCACGGCACCCCGGATCTGAAGATGTCCACGTGGGACGCTCTGCAGCACGAGCTGCCCCGGGGGATCCGCATGGCGTGGAAGAACTTCTACGACGAGGACACCCCCACGTTCACCCCCAAGCAGACCTTCGAGCTGACGCCCAAGCCGTGGTTCGTGTCCTACCAGTGAGCCGCTCGGGCTGGCGGAGTCTTTTGGTTCGGCAGACACCGCGGTTCCGGTAAGTCGCCCGGGCCGGAAGGCCCGCCACTCCCGAGGTTTTGAAGCGGGTGCTCCCAGGAAATTGTTCCGCGCCATGTCTTCCCCCGGACGGGACGTCGGGTCTAGATTATGAGGACCTGTTCGCTCCACGGAAGGAAGTGCCTATGGGACTCGGCGACAAGATCAGTAATGCTGCGGAGAAGGCTTCCGGTTCCGCCAAGGAAAAGCTTGGTGACGCCACGGACAACGCAGATCTGCAAGCTGAGGGTGCCGGGGAGAAAGCTTCCGGTGGCGCCAAGCAGTCCGTGGAGAATATCAAAGACGCCGGCAAGAATCTGAAGGACGGGCTGGGCTGAGATCCGCACCCGCCACCTTTCGACCGGAGGGCCCTCGTCGTGAACACGACGGGGGCCTTTCGTCTGCCCGCCCCACTACCCCTGCATTAGTGGAGCAAAAGCAGCTTCGGGGCACCGAATCCTGCTTCTACTCAGATAAAGCAGGGGCTGCAGTGGGTCCGGATCACCGCACCGCGAACCGCTTGCGCGCGATCAGCAGGCACACCAGGGATAGGGCCGCCACCGCCGCGTAGTAGATGCTCGGTGAGGTCAGAGAGCCGGTGGAGCTCACGAGCCACGCGAGCACGAGGGGTGCGAATCCCCCGAACACCGTGACGCCCAGGTTGTAGGCCACGGACATCCCCGTGGTGCGGATCTGCGTGGGGAACATGTCGGTGAGCAGCGCGGGCATGGGGCCGAAGTACAGGGCCATGATTACGCCCAGCACCGCTTGCACCACGGTTAGGGTGGCCACGGTCGGGACCGCGACCAACCACAGGAACAGCGGGTACACCACCACGATGCCCACCGCGGAGGCCACGAGCATGACCCGGGCAGGTCCCACGCGGTCCGCGAGGTGCCCCACGAACGGGGAGCCCACCAGGGTCACCGCGCCGGCCACCACACCGCCCAGGTACGCGGCCCACGAGGGCAGGTCAAAGTTCTGGATCGAGTACGTGGGCATGAACAGGATCGTGTACACGGACATGGACGCCAGGCCCACCACACCTGCGGCCGTGAGCCACCGGCCGGCGGAGTGGACGATGGTCTGCGCGAGGGGACCGCGCCCGAGGGACGGGCGGGGCGGCGTCGTTGTACCCGTGCTCTCCGAGGGCGACGACGCCGCTCGCGCACGCTCGTCCTGCAACGCCCGGAAGTCCGGGGTCTCGTCCATGCGCAAGCGGATGTAGAGGCCCACGGGGCCGATGAGCAGGCCGAAGAGGTAGGGGATGCGCCAGCCCCACGAGTACAGCGCGTCGTGGCTCAGCAGGGTGTGCAGCGCGAACCCGAAACCGGAGGCCATCAGGATCGCAAGGCCCTGGGTCGCCACTTGCCACGACCCGTAGAAGGCGCGCTTGTCGGGGGCGTTCTCGATCAGGAACGCGGTGGCCGTGCCGAACTCGCCACCGGCGGAGAAGCCCTGGATCAGGCGGGCGAGCAGGATGAGCAGCGCTGCCGCGGGGCCGATGACCGCCGCCGTGGGGGCGAGCAGCATGATGAGCGTGCCGAGCATCATCAGGGCAATCGTGATGGTCAGGGCCGGGCGGCGACCGTGGCGGTCCGCGTAGGAGCCCAGCACCAGGGCACCGAGCGGGCGAATCAGGTACGACAGTGCGAACGTACCGAACGTCAGCAGGGTGCCCGTGACCTGTCCGATCGAATCCGACTCGAAGAACAGCGCGGAAATCACGACCGCGAGGGACGAGTAGACGATGATGTCGAACCACTCGAGCGCGTTACCGATCGAGGACGCGACCACGGCGCGGCGAGCGGTGACACGCTGCTCGTGCGTGACGGGCAGATATGTAGGTGCGCTACTCATGTCTGCACACTAGCCCACGGTCCGCTCCTCCCGCGGCCGCCGTGACGCCGCATGACGGCGAGCCGCCGACTTATACTGGGGCACGGCATGGAACCGGCACGGGACGTGTCACACCCCAGGACAGGAGCAGTGCAATGATCTTCATCGTGGTCAAGTTCGAGGTCAAGGACGAGTACGCCGAGCGCTGGCCCGAGATCGTCGCGGACTTCACTGCCGCGACCCGCCAGGAGCCGGGCAACAAGTGGTTCGACTGGTCCCGCAGCCTGGACAACCCCAACGAGTACGTGCTCGTGGAGGCCTTCGAGGACGACGCCGCCGAGGCCCACGTGAAGTCCGAGCACTTCACCGCCATGACCGAGAAGTTCCCGCCGTACCTCGTCCGCACCCCGCGCATCATCTCCCGCCAGATCGACGGTGACGGCTGGGATGAGATGGGTGAAGTCACCGTCGAGGGCTGAGGCATTGATGACCGGGGAACCCGTGAACCCGTGAACCGGTTCCTCGTGGGCCTGGACATCGGCGGATCCCACACCCGCGGCGTACTGTTCCGCGGGGACTCCCCGGTGCGCGAAGCTCGTTCCGGCAGCGCGAACGTGCAGAACGTCAGCCGGGAGCGGGCCGCCCAGTCACTGCGGGAGATCTTCGCCCGCTTGGAACCGCCACCCGGCACCACGGTTCTCGCCGGCGCCGGCGGTGTGGACACCCCGCACGACGCCGCTGCGCTGACGCAGCTCATTCGCTCCGTGGCTGAGGCCGCAGCGGGCGCTGGCCCGGCGCCGGGCGTTTTTTCGGCGGCGGACGGTCACCCGGCACCGGACGCCTACCCGGCGTCGGAGACGCCCGTGATCGCGGTGCACGACACCCGCCTGATCCTCGCCGCGGGCGGACACACCGAGGGCATCGCGGTGATCGCGGGAACCGGTTCCGTGGCGTGGGGTGTGAACGCTTCCGGCCACGGGACCCGCGCCGGGGGCTGGGGCTACCTGCTCGGCGACGAGGGCAGCGGGTACTGGCTCGGCCGGGAAGCGGTGCGCCATGTGCTGCGGGACGCGCAGCACCGGGGAGCGAGCGACGTGACCCCCGCAGAGGACGACCGGTTCGCTCGGGCCGTGTTGGGACACGCCGGGGTCGACACGCCCACCGAGCTGATCGCGGCGTTCCACGACCGCCCCGACCGCACCCACTGGGCCGGTCTGGCCCGCACGGTGATCGAGCTGGCCCCGCACGACGACGCCGCTCGCGAGTTGGTCTCGGCGGCCGCCGCGCACCTCGTGGAGCTGATCATCACCGTGGCCAGGAACCTGGGCGAGCCCCTCCCCGTAGTGATGGGAGGCGGGCTCGCAACCACCTCGGTGGGCGTGGAGCTCAGGGAACGCCTGGGCGATCATGGACTGCGGGTCACGCTGTTGGACCGGGAACCCGTGCTGGGAGCGCCCCTGCTCGCCCGCGCCACGGGGCTGTGGGACGGGCGAGCGGGTCGGGCGGGCTGAACACCCACAGGATCAGCGGAAGGCCGCCTCCCCGGTGAGCTGCTGGCCCAGGATGAGGGCGTGCACCTCATCCGTGCCCTCGTATGTGCGCACGGATTCCAGGTTGTTGGCGTGGCGCAGCGGGGAGTAGTCGAGGGTGACGCCGTTGCCGCCCAGGATCGTGCGGGCCTCGCGGGCAATCTTGATGGCCTCGCGGCAGTTGTTGAGCTTGCCCACCGAGATCTGGTGGTGCTGCAGTGTACCGGCGTCCTTGAGGCGGCCGATCTGCAGTGCGAGCAGGAAGCCTTTGTCGATCTCGAGGGCCATGTCCGCGAACTTCTGCTGCGTGAGCTGGTACCCGGCCAGCGGGCGATCGAATTGCATGCGCTCCTGGGAATACTTCAGGGCCACCTCGAACGAGTCGCGGGCGGCGCCCATGGCACCCCAGATGATCCCGTACCGGGCTTCGTTGAGGCACGAGAACGGGCCGCGTAGCCCCTTGGCCTCGGGTAGCAGAGCGGATGCGGGAAGTCGCACGTCCGTGAGTTCGATCTCGCACTGGATCGAGGCCCGCATGGACAGCTTGGGCTGGATGGGCGTGGCCTTGAAGCCCGGGGTGTCGGTGGGCACCACGAAACCGCGTATGCCCTCGTCCGTCTGGGCCCAGATGACGGCCACCTTGGCCACGGTCGCCAGGCCGATCCACCGCTTGGCGCCGGAGATGACCCAGTCCTCGCCGTCGCGGCGCGCGAACGTCTTCATGGAACCGGGGTCGGAACCCGCGGTGGGCTCGGTGAGCCCGAAGCACCCGATGGCCTCACCGGCGGCCATGCGCGGGAGCCACTCCTGCTTCTGCTCCTCGGAGCCCCACTTGTAGATGGCGCTCATGGCCAGGGAGCCCTGCACGGACACGAACGTGCGCAGACCGGAATCCCCGGCTTCCAGCTCGGCGCCGGCCAGGCCGTATTCCACGGCGGAACGGCCCGCGCAGCCGTATCCCTTCAGGTGCATACCCAGCAGGCCCAGCTTGGCCATCTCCGGGACGATCTCCAGGGGGAAGACCGCTTTCTCGTACCACTCGGCGATGTTGGGGCGGATGGTGGCGTCCACGAACTCCCGCACGGTGGATCGCAGAGCGATCTCTTCCTCGTTCAGCAGGGAGTCGAAGCCCACCAGGTCCATGACGTTGACGGTGTTCTGTTGGCTCATGTCCTCACTGTACGGTGACGGGGCTCACGGAGCCACGCCACAATCGTTTCCGTGTCCTGCCCGAGCTGCGGCGGGGCGACCGTGGGGGATTCCAGGGGTGGGGTCCAGCGGGCCGGATGACGGAACTGCCGTCCCACGGTCCTGCCCTCCCGATCCTGGACGTCCACCGTGGGTTCCAGTCCGAGGTCCTCGGCCAGCGTGACGCCCTCGCCGATCCCGGCGACCTTGCCCGCAGGGACCCCTTCCTCGGTCAGTTCTTCCTGCCACTCGCGGGCGGTCCGGGCGGACAACGCATCCTCCAGCAGCGGGACGAGATCCTCGCGGTGGGCCACGCGCGCCGAGTTCGTGGCGAACCGTTCGTCGTCTGCGACCTCAGGAATGCCCAGCACGGCCGTGAACCTGCGGAACTGCCCGTCGTTGCCCACGGTCACCGCGAGGGGCGCGTCCGCGCAGTGCAACAACTGGTAGGGGACGATGGACGGGTGGGCATTGCCCATGCGCTCGGGGACCTTACCGGCACCCAGGTATGCCTGGCCCTGGTTGACGAGGGCACCCTGCAGACTCGAGAGCAGACTGACGTCGATGTGCGCGCCGCGGCCCGTGCGGCGTCGCGCTTCGAGGGCCGCGAGCGCGCCGATCGTGGCGTCCTTGGCGGTCAGGACGTCCACCAGGGCCACGCCCACCTTGGTGGGCTCGCCGTCCGCGGCGCCCGTGATGCTCATGAGCCCACCCACGGCCTGGACCAGGAAGTCGTAACCGGCCAGGTGAGCGCCCTCGGCGGTGCCGAAACCGGACACGGACACGTAGACCACGCCGGGGTTCTCGCGCGAGATCTCCTCGTAGCCCAGGCCGAGCTTGGCCATCCCGCCGGGCTTGAAGTTCTCCACGACCACGTCCGCGCGCAGGGCGAGTTCGCGCGCGAGTTCCCGCCCGTCCTCGTCCTGCAGGTCCAGGCACACGGATTCCTTGTTGCGGTTCACGGACTCGAAGTACGTGGCACCGGTCTCGGAATAGGGCGGACCCCACGCGCGAGTGTCGTCACCGGTGTCCGGGCGCTCGACCTTGATCACGCGGGCACCGAGGTCCGCGAGCGTCATGGTGCACAGCGGCCCCGCGAGCACGCGCGAGAAATCGGCCACGAGCACACCGTCCAGGGGTAGCGCTTCGGTCACGGGGTCCTCCTTGGATCGACGATGTCCTCCACTCTAGGTGCGCCGCCGCGGCCGCGGCTCGACGACGTCGCTACGCTTCCGGGTCGCCGCCCGCCGCACGTCTACGGGCGACGACGCTCGGCCGGGCGCGCTACCCGTCCAGTTCCCCCTGCGCCGCCCTTGTCAGGGTGGCCGTGAGCATGTCCAGTCCGGCGAGCATGTCCTGATCCGATGTGAACTCGTACTCGTTGTGGGTGATGCCCTTGTGGGAGTGCTCGCCGAGCACCTGGAACTCGTACTTGCGCGCACCCCACGTGGCGTGGACCAGGCTGCCCATCATGGACGGCGTGAACCGGCAGCCCTCCTCGTGGAACCAGTTCACCACGCACAGGTTGTCCGTCAGTTCCGTCTCCCCGGACGGCGCCGCTCGGTACAGCTCCGCGCACACGGTCGCCCCGGCAAGCACGCCGTAGGCGCCGTCGAACCGGCCGGCCCTGGGCTGGGAGTCCAGATGCGAGCCGACCATCACGTACGGGGCGCCCGGACACAGCTCGAAGAGGCTGAACTCGTTACCGATCGCGTCGTAGTACACCGTGGCACCGCGCGCGATCAACCACCCGACGAACCACTGCCGATTGAGCCCGTCCGCGGTGGTCGCCGCTTGGCACTCCACTCCCCCGGACTCGAGCCCGCGGTTGCGGGACATCCGCCGGAAATCCCGCAGGAGCGCCTGATGCAGTGCGGACATGAACCCTCCTGAGCCATGAACCAGTTGCGGCCACGGTAGGCACGGTCACATCACGAACGGTCCGCGCGGCGGTCCCCCCACGCCTTCTCCGCACCGCTGGCCAAGAGCACCCCGCAGCACATCCACACCGCGGCGGCCGGGCCCAGGGGTGCCGCGAAGACACCCGCAACCAGGGGGAGGATCACCTGCCCCAGGCGATTACCCGTCAACCGGACCGCCAGGGCGGAGCCGCGCCAGTTGCCCGGGACGGACGTGGTGATCATGGTCATGGTGAGTGGCTGACCCAGACCCAACAGGAATCCGCCCACGGCCAGGAAGAACGCCGCGACCCAGAAGTTCCCCAGCACGAGCGGTGGGATGACCAGCGTGATGCCGGCCCCGAACAAACATGTCAGCAGCAGACCCCGCCGCGAGAACCGCTGGGACAACCACGGCAGGAGCAACCGGGAGGCAATGGATGCGAAACCCCGGACGCCGAGCAACAGACCCACGACCGCGGGAGCCACACCGGCCTCCTCCCCGATGACCGGCAGGAACGCGGTGAGGATGTCGAGCATCGCGAGCAGGGACAGTGCGGCGAGCATGTGGGACGCCACCCGGGGCACCCTGAGCACCCGTGCGATGGTGGGTTTGTCGGCTGATTCGGAACGCGCCGCAGTACCGGAGGCCGCGCGGGACGGGGCGGCGTCCCCCGCGGGTGTCCCGGCGCGCAGCAGCAACAGCGGAACGGCCGCGAGCGAGATCGCGGCGCCGATCCACAGTGCCTGGTTCACGTCCGCGAGGCGCTCTGGGGAGGTCGCGGACGAGCTGTGCCCCACGAGCCAACCGCCCAGGGCGGGGCCGATCATCTGCCCCGCGGAGAACGCTGCGGTGAACCACCCGAACCCCTTGTCCAGGTCCCGGTCCGCGGCGTAACGGGCGATCGCCGTCTGACCCCCGATCGTGAAGCTCAGGTGCCCCATGCCCAGCACGGCGCTCGCGGCCACGACCGCCCACACCGTGGGTGACAGCGCCAGCAGTGCCCCACCGGCGACCAGCAGAAACACCCCGGAAAGGGTCAGCACGCGCAATTGCCGGGTGCGGTCCGAGTACCGCCCGAGCCACACCGCGGTGAGCAGCGGGACCAGGGCGTACGCGGCCGTGGTCAACCCGATCGTGATCGAGTCCGCGTGCAGCGCGAGCAGTTTGTAGGACGTGACCGGTCGCAACAGGTTCACGGTGGCCTGGGTCAACACCCCGCACGCCACGAGCAGCCACAACCACGCGCCGGCGCGTGCCCCACGAACCGAATCAGTCAACGGCAGCCTTCCTCAGGCATACGCCCAGGGGTGTCCGAGGCGACGCGCTCCGACAGCCGGAATCGTTGCACGGTGCGGTGCAGGGCGCCACCGCTGCGGCCCTCGCCGAGCTCTGAGGACACCAGGGAGAGCTCGCTGACGGTCCACGCGGGCCCCTCGTACACGGACAGCGCGTGCACTACATGCGCGAGCTCGGGCCCGGGGCGCGCCACGGTGCGTGAACTGCGGCGTCGTTCGCGAGCCTTGCGCGTGCGCTCGGCACGGGACATGCGCGCGACCGTGAGGTGGGCGCGCTGTCTTGCGCGCTCCTCGGGGTCCAGCGAGCACGCGTGCATGAGCTCCACGAGCGCGTCCGAGGCACCACCCACGCCCATCCACAGGGTTGTGCCGGAGAAGGATCCCGCGCCTCGCAAGCACACGGTGAGCGGTGCGTGGACCCGGGCGACGTCGCTCAGCAGCTCCTCGAGCTCCGGCACCGCAGCCTCGGGTTGCTCGCCGTAGAACGCAAGGGTGACGTGCCACTGCTCGGGGTCGCCCCAGCGCAGTGCGGTGCCGGTGAGTTCACGGACCTCACGCAATGCACCGACCAGGTGCTCACGTGCGGCCCGGGTGGGGTGAACAGCCGCGAACAGCCTCATGCGCCCACCCTAGACGGTGCGCGGCGGTAACCGGATCAGCTCCACGCTCGTGAGGGCACCCGCGTCAGCGACCGCGCGCATGTACGTGCAGTGTGGTTGGCGCCGCCGGTCGGTGGGGCTGCCGGGGTTGAGCAAGCGCATCCCGGAGGGCGCCACGGTGTCCCACGGGATGTGGCTATGGCCGAAGACCAGGACGTCGATGTCCGGGAACGCCCGGTCCATACGCCGCTCCCGTCCGCTTGAGGCGCCGGTCTCGTGCGTCATGGCGAACCGCACCCCCTCGAGCTCCCAGTATGCGGTTTCAGGCATGCGTTCGCGTAACTCGGGGCCGTCGTTGTTGCCCCACACCGCGATCAGCGTCCGGGAGCGCTGCTCGAGGGCCTCGAACGTGGCCAGGTCCACCCAGTCACCCGCATGGAGCACCACGTCCGCGGCGTCGACCTCGCGCCACACCTGGTCCGGGAGGGCCTTGGCCCGCTTGGGCAGGTGGGTGTCCGCGAGGAGGAGGATCGAGGTGCTCACGCCCCCATTGTGCCCGTCAGCACTCGATCACGTTGACCGCGAGGCCGCCGCGCGAGGTCTCCTTGTACTTGATCTTCATGTCCGCGCCGGTCTCCCGCATGGTCTTGACCACTTGATCCAGGGAGACCTTGTGGGTCCCGTCCCCCTGCATGGACAGCCGGGCGGAGTTGATGGCCTTGACGCTCGCGATCGCGTTGCGCTCGATGCACGGAATCTGCACGAGCCCGCCCACGGGGTCGCACGTGAGCCCGAGGTTGTGCTCGATCCCCATTTCCGCCGCACACTCCACCTGCCGCGGGCTCCCGCCCAGCACCGCACACAGGCCGGCGGCCGCCATGGAACACGCCGATCCCACCTCGCCCTGGCAACCCACCTCGGCGCCGGAGATCGAGGCGTTCTCCTTGATCACGATCCCGATCGCCGCGGCGGTGAGCAGGAAGTCCACGATCTTGTCATCGCACGCGTCCGCCATGAACCGCGTGTAGAAGTGCAGCACCGCCGGGATGATCCCCGCCGCGCCGTTCGTGGGGGCCGTGACGATCCGCCCGCCAGACGCATTCTCCTCGTTGACCGCGAGCGCGTACAGGTTGACCCAGTCCATGCCGTAGAAGGGATCGTTGCCGGGTTCCTTGGTGAGCAGCCGCTTGCGCATCTCCGGCGCACGACGGCGCACCTTCAGTCCCCCGGGCAGGGTCTTCTCCTCGCGCGTGCACCCGTTCTCCACACATTCCTGCATCACGGACCAGATGTGCAGCAGCTGCTCCCGGGTCTGTTCCGCGGGCCGCCACGACAGCTCGTTCGCGGCCATGATCTGGGCGATGTTCAGACCCTCGGTCTCGCAGATGGCCAACAATTCATCACCCGTGCTGAACGGGTAGGCCACGGGGGTGCTGTCCGCGACCACCTTGTCCGCACCGCTCGCGGACTCGTCCACCACGAAACCGCCGCCCACGGAGTAGTAGATCCGTTCGCGGATGACCTCGCCGGCGGCGTCGTAGGCGGTGAAGCTCATCCCGTTGGGGTGGGTGGGCAGGGACTTCCTGCGGTGCATGATCACGTCACGGGAACGGTCGAAGGCCACGGGGTGTGTGCCCCCGAGCAGCAGTTGCCCTTTCTCCCCCGCGAGCGCGACCTTCTGGTCCGCGAGGTCCGTGTCCACGGTCTCGGGATCCTCGCCCATGAGCCCCAGCACCACGGCCTTGTCCGATCCGTGGCCCCACCCGGTGGCCCCCAAGGAGCCGAAGAGCTGGGAATGGACCTGGGTCACGGACTCCAGCAGGGCGTCGGCGGCGAGCCCGGCCACGAAGAGCCGTGCGGCCCGCATGGGCCCCACCGTGTGGGAGGACGACGGTCCGATACCCACCGAGAACAAATCCAGAGCACTGAGTGCCACGATCTCACCTCCGGTTTTCTGGTAACAATGATTCCTGAAAATTATCAATATTGGCTCCGGCGTCATGGGCCCACCCAGACCGCCTGGGCATGAGACGACGACATGTTTTCACAATCATCAGAACTAGCAAGAAAATTCCCACGTAGCCATTGATGACATAAACGACGTTGACCATCCGTGAAAACGGGAGCAGAAGACCCACGACGGCACCGACCGCCGCCAGCGCTATCGCGAGGTATTTGAAATTTCGAGTGCTGTCCGTGAAGAACCTCGATGAAACCGTCCACAATAAAGGAACGGCCGTGGTGTAAATACCGGCGACAATCATCACCGAAATAGCGGCGGCCAGTACCGGGCTGAAGTCCCTGGCAAGCACCAACATCGGGATCTCAGTCCCGTTGACCCGTGCGATGTTGGCGAGCAGCCCCAACCCGACCACCACACACGCCGCCGAGAACGCCGCACCGCCGACTAGGCCACCGGACACTGCTTCCCTACGACTGCGAGCAGTTTTCCCGAGTGCCGTGAGGAAAGCAGCCAACCACAACATGCAGAACCCCACGTACGACAACCCGGACATGAACCAGTTAGTCGATGCTCGGGTAAGTTCGAGGTCGGCCACCATGGCGTTTCCCGCCGCGATGTTCCCGGGTTCACGAATGAAGGATAGAACCCCCAGCAGCACCGCCACAACTACGATGACGGGGCCGATCTTGCCGATCACATCGACAAGGTTCTTCAACCCGAACCAGACCGTTGCGCTCACCACGATGGCCAAACTCGCACCGCCCAGGTACTTGGGCAATCCGAAGTGCTCCTCGAACACTGCCCCCGCACCGGAGACCATCACCGTGAAGCTGAGGAACACGAAAAGTATTGAGAAGTAGTCGAAGAACGTGCCCAGGTGCTTCCCCGTGTAGTACCGGAAGATCATCGAGGGGTGTTCGAATTTCTTCATATGACCCACGAAGAGGAATTCAGCGGCCACGTAGGTTATTAGGATCAACACCACGGCACCCGTACCGACGATTCCCTGGAATCCGTAGGACGCGAAGTACTGCAGTATTTCTTGGCCCGTTGCGAAGCCGGATCCGATGAGGAAGGCGATGATCGCTCCCGCGTAGGTGAGCACTCGCAAGACACTCGTTCGCTCGGCCGTATCCAGACGGGTTCCCGTTCTCGTTGGCATTGCCATAATGACTCCCTTTTACCGGCTGCGATTGGCGTCCCCGTCTTCCCGCGGAGACTCCACCGCCCACCTGACTTGTCTCATTAACCACCTGGCGGGGTTCCGTACCGGGCCGTGCGATCAAACTGCTGCGGTGGGCGGCCTGGATGCCGACATCGGCTACCGCAACACCACCGTGCGGTTCCCGGTGAGGATCACACGGCCTTCGCAGTGCCACCGAACGGCGTTGGACAACGCCTTGCATTCCGAGTCCCGCCCAACGGCCACCAGGTCTTCCGGGCCGTGAGTGTGATCGACCTCCAGAACCTGCTGAGCAATGATGGGGCCTTCATCCAGTTCGTCACTCACGTAGTGTGCGGTGGCTCCCACGGTCTTCACCCCACGTTCGTACGCCTGGTGGTACGGCTTGGCGCCCTTGAAACTGGGGAGGAACGAGTGGTGAATGTTGATGACCCGCCCCCGCATGCGTTCCACCAGGGACTCACTCAGCACCTGCATGTACCGGGCGAGCACCACCAGATCCACCGTGTATTGGTCCACCAAATCCAGGAGTCGTGTCTCCGCCTCCGGCTTGTTCTCCTTGGTCACAGGCACGTGATGGAAGTCGATGCCGTGCCACTCCACCAGCGCTTGGTGATCCAGATGGTTGGATACCACCGCCACGATCTCAATGGGAAGTTCCCCCACTCGGGCACGGAACAGCAGGTCATTGAGGCAGTGACCGTACTTAGAGACCATCACCAGCACGCGGCGCTTCTGCTCGTGAGGTCGCAGCTCCCAGTTCATGTGAAACCGTTGCGCCACCGGCTCCAAGTCCGCCCGCAGCGCTTGCTCATCCAGTGCCTCATCCCTGGATGACACCACGTGGACGCGCATGAAGAACCGTTCCTGACGGCGATCGTCGAACTGCTTCAGTTCCGCAATGGTGCACCCGTGCTCAAGCAGCACGCCGGTGACCGCGTGCACGATGCCCACGTCCTCCGGGCAGTCGAGGGTCAGAACCAGTTCGGTGGTGTCAGCGCCGGTGCGCGCCCGTTGTACGTCCGTCACGAGGCAACTCCTTGTTCGATCTTTCACGACTGTGGTGGCTCCGCCCGCGAGCTGATGGTGACCGTCACGGGCGGAACCCTCAGGCGATTTGTTCCCCGGAGTACTCCACCATCGCGTCCAGGAGCCACCGGACCGTGTAATCGGCGAAAGATGCCCTGGGCATGATCCGGTAGGTGAGGTCCTCCGTCTGCCACAAGACAACGGGTACCGGCCCCAGCAAAGTGGAAACCGCCCGACCGGGGGTGAAGCTGCGCGGGTGCAGATCCACGTGGCAGCCCTTCTCCAGGACGTCGCGCGCCGAGGGCCCGGACAGCTCCAACGTGGTGCGGTTGGCGGACAGGTCGACGGCCTGCCCGGCCGGGCCACCCTCGGCGAAGACCGCCGCGAGCTTCTGCGCGAGCGGGTGGGTGGCCAGGGTGGGCAGGGCGCCCGGCTCGCGCTCGGAGCGGGTGTCCAGTCCGGGCACGGGGGCGACCTCGTCCCCTGTGACGGCCAAGAACTCGTCCGGGCCCAGCCACACCACGGCTACCTCCGAGGTGTCCCCCGTGACCTCACCGCATGCGGCGGGGAGCCCCACGCCGAGCACCTCGGTGACCGCCTCCGCGGCGGGGGTCCCCGGCGTCACCCTGAGCCCGATCATGGTCAGGAAAGGCACCTCCCGCAGGCTCACCCCGCGCTCGCCGGACACGCTCGCGCTCTTCATCTCCCCGGCCAGGTGCTCGACCGGGCTGCGGCGCAAGTGCGCCACGTGCTCCGCCGTGCGCTCGGCCCTGTTCATCATGGTTTGCTCAGCCATCTCGACGCTTTCCTTCCGGGTCGTACACGACAGGTTCGGCCACCAGCACGTCCACCAGCTGCCCGTCCAGGGGCGCCTGCAGGGTCTCGCCGATGCGGTTGCGGCCGTCCTTGATCAGGGCAAGCCCGAAGGTCCGGCCCAGCGCGGCACTGTTGTAACTTGAGGTCACATGCCCCTCCATGGGCACAGGTCCCTCCTGAGGAGTGATCGGTGTGCCCTGTTTGACCAATTGGGTGCCTTCCGGCAAGCGATAGTCGGTGTCCACGGGCAGCACGGCGACCAGTTCCTTGCGCACCTCGCTCTCCAGTCCCTTGCGGAAGTACGAGCGGTTGCCGATGAAGTCCTTACGCTTGGACACCACCCAATCCATCCCCAGATCCTGGGGGGTGACGGTACCGTCCGTGTCCTGGCCGACGATGGGGAAAGCCTTCTCGGCACGCAGCACGTGCATGGTCTCGGTGCCGTAGGGAGTGATGCCGTATTCCTGACCGGCCTGCCACACGTCCTCGAAGACCGCCGCTCCCCACCACGTGGGGACGTTGATCTCGAACGCGAGTTCCCCCGAGAACGAGATCCGGCAGATGCGCGCGGGGATCCCGCTGACCAGGGAGACCTCACGGTAGGCCATGAACGGGAACGCGTCGTTGGACACGTTCAACTCCGGGACGAGCTTGGCGACCACGTCCCGGGAACGGGGCCCGGCCACGGCCACGGTGGTCCACTGCTCGGTCGCGGAGGTGCACACCACGTCCAACTCCGGCCACTCGGTCTGCAGCCATTCCTCGAGCCAGTCCAGCACGTTGGCGGCCCCACCAGTGGTGGTGGTCATGAAGTACCGGTCCTCGTCCAGCCGCAGCGTCACGCCGTCGTCGAAGACCATGCCGTCCGGCTTGCACATCACGCCGTAGCGGCCCATACCGGGCTTGAGTTTCTTGAACGCATTGGTGTACACGCGGTTGAGGAACTCCCCCGCGTCCTTGCCGCGGATCTCGATCTTTCCCAGGGTGGTGGCGTCCATGAACCCCACGGAGTTGCGCACTGCCGCGCACTCGCGCAGCACCGCGGTGTCCATATCTTCCCCGTCCTGGGGGTAGTACCACGGCCGCTTCCACTGCCCCACGTCCTCGAACTTCGCCCCGTGCGCCAGGTGCCACCCGTGGGGCGCGGACAACCGGGCCGGGTCGAACATCTGCCCGCGCTGGGTGCCCGCGAGCGCCGCGAAGGCCACCGGGGTGTAGGGAGCACGGAAGGCAGTCACGCCGATCTCGTCCGGGGAGCTGCCGCCCAGCGCGGTGGCGATCACGCCCATGGTGTTCACGCTGGAGGTCTTGCCCTGATCGTTGGCCGTGGAGATCGAGGTGTAGCGCTTGACGTGCTCCACCGAGCGCATCCCGGCACCCAGCGAGCGCATCACGTCCTTGACGGCCTGGTCGCGTTGGAAGTCCACGAAGTGCTCGTCCCACGTGCCGGGCTCGCCCTCGGCGCCGGGGACCAGCCACAGCGGGCGCACGAGCCCCGGGGCCTCCGGGTCGGTCGTGGAGGCACGCGCCGTGGCGCTGAAGCCCGCCGCGCGGGCGGCGTTCGCCCCGGCTTGGGCGCCCTCGACCAGGCACCCGGCCAGGTCCAGGGTGCCCGCGGTCCCGCCGGCCACGTGCTGGCCGGCCATCGCGGTCTCGGGCACGAACGCGGCGATCGTTTCGTTCCAGCGCAGCGGGCCGCGGCGCTGGTTGTGCAGGTGGATCACGGGGTTCCAGCCACCGGACACCGCCAGCAGGTCCGCCTCGAGGGTCTCGGGCTCGCCGGTGAGTTCGCCCGCGTCGTCGAGCGCGCTGACGACGACGCCGCTCACACGCCCGTCCGCGTCGGCGGTGGTGTCGATCACGGCCGAGCCGTAGCGCACCGACAGGCCGCCGGCCTCGGCGATCTCGGCGGAGACCGCGGAGGCCTGAGGGCGGGCGTCCACGATCCCGGCGACCGTGATGCCTCGCTCCATGAGATCCGCCACGAGCCGGTAGGCGGAGTCGTTGTTGGTGGCCACCACCACGGTGGAGCCGGCGGCGGCGCCGTAGCGGTTGAGGTAGCTGCGCACCGCGGAGGCCAGCATGATCCCGGGTCGGTCGTTGTTGCGGAAGACCACGGGGCGTTCGTGAGTGCCCTGAGCGAGCACCACCTGCCGGGCGCGCACGTGCCACACTCGCTCGCGGGACACACCCTTGGGCACCTCCCCCGTGAGGTGGTCGGTGCGGCGCTGGACGGCCACCACGTAATTGCTGTCGTAGCTGCCGATGGCGGTGGTGCGGGTGAGCACCGTGACCTCCTCGGCCGCCTCCAGCTCGGCGCTCACGCGCTCGACCCATTCGAGGGCCGGGACACCGTCGATGCGCTCGCCGTTGCCGGACAGCAGGGCCCCGCCCGGGCACGGCTGGTCATCCATGAGGATCACGCGCGCCCCGGAGGCCGCGGCGTCCCGGGCGGCGGACAGCCCCGCCGGGCCCGCGCCGATGACAAGCACGTCCGTGTGGACGTACTTGCGGTCGTAGTAGGCGCGGTCGGTCTCGGGGTCCAACTGTCCGTGGCCTCCGAGGTAGACGGCGTCCATCCCGGGCGTCAGTTCGGTGACCGTGGCCTGCAGCATGGACTCGGCCACGTCCTGCTGGTGACGGGGGGAGACCTTGATCAAGGCGTTGGGCTCCTCCACGCCGGCCGAGTACAGCCCGCGGGGGCGGCGCCGGTACATGGACGGGGCGCAGTCGATCTTGCCGTTGGCCACCAGCGCGGAGGCCACGGTGTCCCCGCGGTAGCCCGTGTACGGGACGCCCTCGAAGGTGAAGTCCACCGCGGTGGAACGGTCGATGCCGTGCCCGGCGGCTCGCTCGGCCGTCAGGCGATGGGTCTGCTCGCTCACAGGGCACCTCCAACATTTCCCAGGTTTGGCCGGGGGTCGCTCATCTTGTACTCGGTCTTGAACTCGTAGGTCACCGTGTCACGCACGGCGTTGAACCAGCGGCGGCAGCCGGCGGCGTGGGACCAACGCTCGGACAGCAGCCCCCGCGGATTGGCGCGGTAGAACAGGTAGCGGGCCCACTGCTGGTCGTCCAGCTCGAACGGGTCCTCGGGGTAGGGCACGTGGGCCTCTCCCCCGTAATGGAATTCGGTCTCATCCCGTGGACCGCACCACGGGCAATTGATCTGCAGCATGTTCGCTCCCTACTAGTGCGCCACGGCAGCAGCGCCGTGCTCGTCGATCAGCATGCCCGTCTCGAACCGTTCGAGGCTGAAGGGCTCGTTGAGCGGGTGTGGTTCGTCGTGGGCAATGGTGTGCGCGAGCGTGAAGCCCGCCCCCGGGGTTCCCTTGAAACCTCCGGTGCCCCAGCCGCAGTTGACGTAGAGCTGATCCACGGGTGTCTTGGACACAATCGGGGAAGCATCCAGCGTGACGTCCACCACGCCGCCCCACGTGCGCAGCACGTGGGCCCGGGCGAAGATGGGGAACAGCTCCACCGCGGCGGCCATCTGCTCCTCGATCACGTGGAACGAACCGCGCTGACCGTAGCCGTTGTAGGCGTCAATGCCGGCGCCCATGACCAGTTCGCCCTTGTGCGCCTGGGAGACGTACACGTGGACGTGGTTGGACATCACCACGGTGGGGTGGACCATCTCGTGCAGTTCGGAGACGAGAGCCTGCAGCGGGTGGGACTGGATGGGCAGCTCGAAGCCCGCCAGTTCGGCCAGTACCGAGGAGTTACCCGCGCCGCACAGCGCAACCTTGCCGGCATTGATCCGGCCCCGGCTGGTCTCCACGGCAATTACCCGCCCGGCTTCCTTCACGAAACCGGTGACCTCGCAGTTCTGGATGATGTCCACGCCCATCTCGTCCGCCTTACGGGCGAAGGCCCAGGCCACGTGATCGTGCTTGGCGATACCCGCGCGCGGCTGGTAGGTGGCTCCCATGATCGGGTACCGGATGTCGTCACCGATGTTGATGATGGGGCACAGTTCCTTGACCTGCTGGGGGTCGATCCACTCCGCGTCCACGCCGTTGAGCTTGTTCGCATTCACGCGCCGTGTGCTTTCACGTACGTCCTGCAGAGTGTGGGCCAGGTTCAGCACCCCGCGCTGGGAGAACAGGAAGTCGTACTCGAGTTCGTCCGGCAGCTGCTCCCACAACTTCAAGGAGTGCTCGTACATCCCCGAGGACTCGTCCCACAGGTAGTTGGAGCGGATGATGGTGGTGTTGCGGGCCATGTTGCCGCCGCCCAGCCAACCCTTCTCCAGCACGGCCACGTTGGTGATGCCGTGGTGCTTGGCCAGGTAGTAGGCGGTGGCCAGCCCATGCCCGCCACCGCCGACGATCACCACATCGTAGGAAGGTTTGGGGTCCGGGTTGCGCCACAGGAAATCCGGGTGATCCGGCAAGAGATCAGCCATCAGGACACTCCGTTCATCGCCGCTTCGGCGTAGTCATGGATGGATTCGGCGTCAGCATTGCTCGCCGAGAGTTCGGGGTAGAGCGGGAAGGCGGCGGCCAGGGCGTTCACGCGCTCGCGTAGGCCGTCGAGGGCGGCGGCGTCGTCGGCGGCCGTCAGCAAGGTCCGGGCAATGATGTCGGCGACCTCGCGGAACTCGTCGGGGCCGAATCCTCGGGTGGCCAACGCGGGGGTGCCGATCCGCAACCCCGAGGAGACCATGGGCGGGCGCGGGTCGAAAGGCACCGCGTTACGGTTGACCGTGATGTCCACTCGGTGCAGCAGGTCCTCGCCCTGCTTGCCGTCCAGCTGGGCGTTGCGCAGATCCACAAGCACCAGATGCACGTCCGTGCCGCCGTTGACCAGCCCGATCCCCTGCTCCGCCACGTCATCGTGCAGCAGTCGCTCGGCCAGGATTTTGGCGCCCTCGAGGGTGCGGCGCTGCCGGTCCTTGAACTCTTCACCGGCGGCGTACTTGAAGGCCACGGCCTTCGCCGCGATCACGTGCTCGAGCGGGCCGCCCTGCTGGCCGGGGAACACCGCGGAGTTCATCTTCTTGGCCAGCTCCTGCTTGCACAGGATCACCCCACCGCGTGGGCCGCCCAGGGTCTTGTGCGTGGTGGTGGTCACCACGTCCGCGTGGGGCACGGGATTGGGGTGCAGGCCGGCAGCCACCAGACCGGCGAAGTGGGCCATGTCCACCATGAGATAGGCGCCTACTTTGTCCGCGATTCGCCGGAACCGCTCGAAGTCCAGCTGGCGGGTGTAGGCGGACCAGCCGGCCACGATCAGCTTGGGCCGGTGCTCCAGGGCGAGGCGCTCGACCTCGGCCATGTCGATCTCCAGGTCCTCTTCCGACACGCCGTAGGCCACCACGTTGTAGAGCTTGCCGGAAAAATTCAGTTTCATGCCGTGGGTCAGGTGACCACCGTGAGCCAGGTTCAACCCCAGAATCGTGTCCCCTGGGTCCAACAGCGCGAACATCGCCGCGGCGTTGGCCTGCGCCCCCGAATGAGGCTGCACATTGGCGTGTTCGGCGCCGAACAGGTCCTTGACCCGGTCGATGGCCAGTTGCTCGATCACGTCCACGTGTTCACAGCCGCCGTAATACCGACGGCCGGGGTAGCCCTCCGCGTACTTGTTGGTCAGCACCGACCCCTGCGCCTGCATCACCGCCATGGGCGCAAAGTTCTCGGAAGCGATCATTTCCAGGGTTCCTTGCTGGCGTCGCAGCTCGGCCTCGATGGCCTCAGCCACTTCAGGGTCGCCCTGGGCGAGATGAATATTCAGATCGACCATCCTCGGCCTCCTCAGGTGTTGCTCCGTCTCCTGATACGTAATTGATATATCAGACTGTGACTCAGGTTACGATAACTGTTGAGACCCGTCAATGGATTTTTCAAATTAGTTATGACCGGCATCACCGGGGCCGGCCCCGGGCCGGCTGCCGCGGCCCGGTGATCCATCGGTCGGTCGGCGCGAACCCCGGTTAGAATCTGGTCGGAACCGAGAGGAGGGGCCGGATGAAGGACACGGGATCAAGCGGATCGTTGGCCACCCGCGCGTTCGAACTTCTCCAGGACAGGCTAATTTTCTTGGACATCGCCCCTGGCGACCCGCTGAACGAGACGCAGCTGGGGCTCGAGCTCGAGGTGGGCCGTACTCCGCTGCGTGAGGCGCTGAAGCGGCTGGAGTCCGAGCGGCTGGTGACCACTTTCCCTCGTCGCGGCACGTTCGCCACCTCCGTGGACATCACCGTGCTCTCCGAGGTCTCGGAGGTCCGGGAGGTGCTCGAACCCCTCGCCGCGCAGCTGGCCGCCCAGCGACTGGACCACCGCTCACGCGGTGAGCTCGAGGACCTCAAGGGCCAGCTCGATGCCGCCTCCCCGGGAGATTCCTCCGACCCGCAGGACGCGTTGCGCTGGGACAGCACGATTCACCGTGCCCTCTACCACGCCGCCAGCAACGCCCATCTGGAGGCCACACTGAACCGGTACGGGAACCTGGCCACCCGGATCTGGTGCCTGGCCGCCACCCGGAACCCCACCCCCGTGGAACACATTGCCATCCACTCCCAATTGCTGGACGCCGTTCTGAGTGGCCGCGGTGAGGACGCCGCGGAGATCATGCGCGAGCACGTGGGCGAGTTCGAGCAGCACATGCGCAAGGTGCTCTGACGCCTCACGGGGCCACCGGGCAGTGTTGGTGGTGGTTCGGCATAGCGGATCAGTTGATGGCTGCCGTATTTCAGACACACACGCATCCCCAGCCCGATCCAGTGGCGGTCGGATCGGGCTGGGGATGCCGAGGCGTGGGCCTCCTATAGTGCGGTGCGGCTCAGGCCGGATCCGCGGGGGCCGCCACCTCATGCTGGGGATCCGCAAGGGTCTTCGGGGCCGTGTCCTCGAATTGCGGGAGGCCGTTCAGGTAATCCACCACCGAATCCGTGGACTCCACGTCACCGAACTTGTTGTCGATGTCGTAGAGGTCCCACTGCACGACGCCGGGGACACGATCGCCGATGGTCTCCCTGGGGATGATCGGGCGGAATCCCTTCCCGATCGCATCCTCGACGGTGTGACACACACCCGGCCGCAGTCGCACCGGTCACAATCAGAGTGTCGATGCGGTTGGAGGTCAGGAAGAGCTCAAGGCTCGTTCCCGGGAACGCAGAAGCGCAGTTCTTCTCAAACCGACAACCACCTGGCCCCCGCGACCTATCTCACAATGACCGCCACGGGGGGCGCTTATCGCGACATGGTTGCTGCCCGAAACCCGGCACCAGGTCATGGACGACACCCAGCCCCACCAAATCGCCCCGTCCGCCACCGATATCGCCGCGGCTCCATTCGGCGAGAAAGCGGATGCCCGCCCCGCAGGGACCGAATTCCCCCCTTGGCGCCCCGCCCCTCGCGAGGTCCGCGGCTGTGGGGTCTTCGCCGAGAAGCAATACCCTTCTGCTTCCCGGCCAACCTCCCGGGGCGACAGGCTGGCCGCAGTCGTTGAGTCAAAACATCCTTAAAGTTGCATCGATTGCAACAAAGTTGTGCCGTTGCGACGTTCTGGTGCGGTTTGACCCCCTCCCGCCGGGTTTGTACGAATCGGGGCCCAGCGCCCTGGAAGAGGTCTCCCGGGGGGTGTTCCGGAGCGAACGACCGCAAAATTTTGCCCTCCAAGCCTTGACTCGACATGTGATGTAGCCTATTTTTAGGCAACTAGCTTGCGCTCACTGCAACGTAGTTGTCTGCTTAGTGAGTTTTCCACTGCCACTGATCACACTCCTGCCTCTACATGACAGGCCGCCCGAAAGGAATCCTGTGGCACAACACACATCCAGCATCACCTCAAAAGCGGTCACCTCCAGCGAGCGACACCGAGTCATTGCTGCGAGCTTCGTCGGCAACTTCGTGGAGTGGTTCGATTACGCGGTGTACGGCTATTTGGCCGCAACCATCGCACGAGTGTTCTTCCCGGAATCGGACCCGCAAACAGCCCTGCTCGCAACTTTCGGCCTCTTCGCCATCTCGTTCTTCATCCGACCGATAGGCGGGTTCGTCTGGGGGCACATCGGGGACAAAATCGGGCGAACGGTGGCTCTGTCGTTCTCCATCCTGGTGATGTCCGCCGCCACGTTCGCTATCGCCCTGATTCCCGACTACAAAACTATTGGCATTGCGGCACCCATCCTGTTGCTGCTCGTGCGTGTGGTCCAAGGGTTTTCAGCCGCGGGCGAGTACGCGGGCGCCTCGGCCTTCCTGGTGGAGTACGCCCCGGACCACAAGCGAGGGGTTTACGCAGCGGTGGTACCGGCGAGTACGGCAAGTGGTCTGCTCTTCGGCTCGTTGTTCGTCGCCGGTCTCACGGCCATTCTCTCCGACGATCAGATGCTGTCCTGGGGCTGGAGGGTCCCCTTCCTTCTGGCGGGACCGATGGGTCTCATCGGCCGATACATCCGCAACCGGCTCGAGGACGCACCCGTGTTCCGCGAACTCGCGAAACAGGAACAGACAAAATCAACCCCGGTCCTGGACATGTTCAAGTACCACTGGTGGACGTTGCTGCGCACCATCGGCGCGGTACTACTGAACGCGGTGGGCTTCTACATACTGCTCAGCTACATGCCCACGTACCTCCACGAGGAAGTGGGGCTCGGCCAGACGGAGTCCTTCATTGCCACGTCCATCGCCCTGGTCACATATGTGGGATTCATTTTCCTGACAGGGATGGCCTCAGACCGATTTGGGCGAAAGAAAGTGCTGATGGCGGCGTCTATCAGCTTCATGGTGCTCACGGTCCCCATCTTCATGCTCTTGGACACCGGCTCGTTTGTCCTGATCCTCATACTTCAGGTGGTCCTCGGAGCCATGCTGACCCTCAACGACGGGACACTACCCAGCTTCCTGGCCGAATCATTCCCCACCCGAATGCGTTATAGCGGTTTTGCCGTCAGTTTCAATGTCTCCAATGCGTTGTTCGGCGGCACCGCGCCTTTCATGGCTACCCTTTTAATTTCAGCTCTCGGTACACCATTGGCACCCGCGTGGTACTTGGTGGTTGCAGCTCTTGGATCTTTGATCGCCGTAGCCGTCTCCAAAGAGACTGCAGGCCGCCCACTCACCCATTGATCGCGTTTGTCCCTACACCCTCCGTTGCGCTTGGGTCGCAGAACTGACCAGTGTTGCAACAGGGTTGCGTACAGGTTCCGCTTACATCAACGTTTCGTGGGGAGATTACGTGCGCATGAAGAAAAGAACCCAAATCTGCTGGCACCCTTGACCAAGGCACTGTGGTGTGGTTCACTTTTTTTGCAACACCGTATTGCTGAATGCAACTTCGGTGGACAGCCAGCCATCCTGCATTTTTAGCGAACGGTCGTCGGCGAGATCGCCGTCGATGGAAGGAGGCCCCATGACCCGCACTAAAGACCAGCAGGTCACTGACCGCACGGGCGAAGCAGTGCCCGAGGCAGATCAGCAGCTGAAGGTTTCGCTTCCACGGTTCCGAGGACGGGTAATCCCACAGGTCGATCGAACGATCATCACGGTCCTGCCCCCGCTGTTGATCATCGCGGTCATCGTGGCCGTCAGCGTCAATCCCGACGGGTCGGCTCGCGTCATCAACGATCTTCGGACGTGGGTGACCTCCGGATTCACCTGGTGGTTCGTGCTCTATTCCTTGACGGCCATCGCAGTGTGCGCGTGGTTGGCGTTCAGCAAGATCGGCCGGGTTCGGCTGGGCGGCCCGAAGGCTCGGCCCGAGCACAGCAAGTTCGCCTGGTACTCGATGCTGTTCGCCTGCGGGCAGGGCGTGGGACTGATCTTCTGGTCCGTTGCCGAGCCCATGCTGCTGGGCGACGAGGCTCCCGTGGTCCCGGGCTCCGACAGCCCGGGGGAACCCGGGATGGTCTGGGCCTATTTCCACTGGGGATTGACCGCGTGGGCGATGTACTGCGTGGTTGCCATCTGCCTTGCCTACTCCCACCATAATCTGGGGAAGACCCTGACCTTCCGTGAGGCCACCGTTGACATTCTCCCCGCACCCCTGCAGCGTTCCGCAGGCGTGATTGTCGAACTATTGGCCATCATCGCCACCGTGCTGGGTCTCGCGACTTCTTTCGGTTTTGCCGTGATGCAGTTCACCAGCGGCCTGTCCACCTTCACCGGCGTGGAGCCGAGCATCACCGTATGGGTCATCGTCATCGTCGCACTGGCCGCGTTCGCCGCTTTCTCGGCATTCGTCGGGGTCAACAAGGGCATGAAGCGCATCAGCGAGGCCAACTCGGTGCTCAGTATCGTGCTGGTGGTGGGGGTCTTCCTCTTCGGCCCCATCGTTTTCGTTCTTTCGAACCTAACGCAGACCTTCGGTACCTTCATCTACAACTTCATCCCGATGAGCTTCTGGTCCGACTCCGGCACATCCGGCGCCCCTCTTGAGAGCTGGTCCGATAGCTGGAGTGGACCGTGGACAGTCTTCATCTGGTGCTGGGTGATCGCCTTCTCCCCCTTCGTCGGGGGATTCATCGCCAGGATTTCCCGTGGTCGCACCATCCGGGAATTCATCCTGGGCGTGACCATTATCCCGTCGTTGATCGTCATGATCTGGATCGGCATCATCGGATCTGCCGCGGTGTACTACAACCAACAAAGCAGCGGTGAAATTGCAGAGAAGGTCGCCGCAGACACCTCCTCCGGTCTGTTCGCAGCGCTCGAAATGGTTCCGATCGTGGGAGGGATCCTCCTGGTGGTGGCCACCATCCTCGTGGCGACCTACTACGTCACCAGCCTTGACTCAGGGACCTACGCGCTTGCCGAGTTCGTCTCCGCACCCCGGAAGGCCGGTCCGTGGTTCCGTGTGGTCCTGGTTGTGAGCATTGCCGCCGTGGCGACCGTGCTCCTGTCCATCGGTGGCACCTCGGTGGTCGACACGGTCCAGACCGGCACTATTATCGGGGCCTTCCCCTTCTCCTTCATCATCTTCCTGATGATCGCCAACCTGATCCGCAGGCTGGTCACACGGACCAAGGACAGCAGGAGACTCGAGAAGGAGATCAACGACCCGAATCCTCGTCCTGAAGACGACTACGTGGACGAGCACGGTCTCCCAACCGGAGAGATGCCCATCCTCACCGACACCTCCGTCGCGGATTCCCGCCGGCCTTCCACCGCGCCGGATGAAGATTCCATGAAAGGGGGACACGCGTGAAAACTTCCCTGCTCGCACATGCCACGGCACCTGAATTCTCCAACTGGCTCGACAACGACCGCGCCACAGTCCTGGTCCCCGTGGGAGCGCTCGAACAACACGGGCCCCACCTCCCCCTGGGAACCGACAGCCTGCTCGCGACCGCCGTGAGCCTGGGGGCGGCCGAGCGCACCGGCGCCAAGGTGGCCCAGACTCTCAACTACGGATACAAATCCCAGCAGAAGTCCGGCGGGGGAAACCACTTGCGGGGCACCCTGAGCCTCGATGCCGACAACTTGATCGGCATCGCCCGGGACATCACCCGCTCGTTCCTGCAGCAAGGTGTCCGCAACGTGGTGTTCGTCAACGGCCACTACGAGAACTACCAATTTCTCTACGAGGGCGTGGACCTGGCGCTGCGTGAACTCGGCCTGTCCGACCCCGCCGGCCCGTCGGTCCTTCTGTTGTCCTACTGGGACTACGTTTCCGAGAGCACCCTCGCAACCGTGTACCCCCAGGGCTTCCCGGGCTGGGACATCGAACACGGCGGAGTCCTCGAAACCTCCCTCATGCTCCATCTGCACCCCGAGCTGGTGCACATGGACAAGGCCGTGGAACACAACCCCGCGCTGCTCCCCCGGTTCGACCGGCTTCCGGTCGTTCCGGAACGGACCCCGCACACGGGCGCACTGTCCGCACCGAGTGGTTCCACGGCGCAGAAAGGGCGGCTGCTGTTCGAGCGGACCGTTACGGACTTGGCAACCGATCTTTCCACCGAACTCGGGCTCGAGCGCTGAACGTACGCCCTCGAGTCTGGACATCCACACCACACAAAGGAGAAATAATGTCCACCAATACCCCAACCACCACCAGCGTCTCCGAACTCGAGCGCCTCAAGGTCCTGCACAACGGCGAGAAAACGCCCCTGACGTTCTCGGATGCGGAGTTCGAGCGTCGACTGGGCGGGCTGCGTCAGATCATGGCGGAGAAGGACCTGGACGCCGTGGTGCTCACTAGCTACCAGGGCATCAAGTACTACTCCGATTTCTTGTTCACCTACTTCGGCCGCTCATACGCCCTCGTGGTCACCCCCGAGGACTCCGTCTCGGTGACGGCCAACATCGACGCCGGCATGCCGTGGCGGCGCAGCTACGGCGAGAACATCGTCTACACCGACTGGCGCCGTGACAACTACTACTACGGCGTCCAGCAGGCCTTGCAGGAGCGCGGGATCACCGCCAGGCGCCTCGGTGTGGAGGACGACACGATGCCCGAGCTGATCCGCCGTCGTTTCCGGGAAACCTTCCCGGACGCCGAGCTGGTGGACGTCTCCCAGGACTCCATGCGCCAGCGGACGATCAAGTCCGCAGAAGAGATCGAAGTCATCAAGCACGGCGCCCGCATCGGCGACCTGGGTGGCGAGGCGATCCGCAAGGCCATCCGCGAGGGCGTCATGGAGTACGAAGTCGCTCTGGCTGGCGTCGAGGCCATGACCCACGAGATCGCCCGCACGTTCCCGGATTCCGAGATTCGCGACACGTGGGTGTGGTTCCAGTCAGGAATCAACACGGACGGCGCCCACAACTGGGCCACCACCCGTAAGCTGCGCCGCGGGGACATCCTCTCCCTGAACTGCTTCCCCATGACCAGCGGTTACTACACGGCCTTGGAACGCACCATGTTCCTGGGTGAGCCGGACGCGGAATCCCTGCGACTGTGGAACATCAATGTGGAGGTCCACGAGGCCGGGTTGGAGCTCATCAAGCCCGGCGCCGTCTGCAAGGACATCGCCGCGGAACTGAACAAGATCTACGTCTCCCACAACCTGCTGCCCAACCGCACCTTCGGCTACGGGCACTCCTTCGGTGTGCTGTCCCACTACTACGGCCGCGAGGCGGGCCTGGAGCTGCGTGAAGACATCGACACCGTTCTGGAACCGGGAATGGTCGTGTCCATGGAACCCATGATCACCGTTCCCGAGGGCCAGCCCGGAGCGGGCGGGTACCGTGAGCACGACATCCTGGTGGTCGGCGAGGATCAGCTGGACGGATGAGCTGTATGCGGTGTTGTACCGGGTGCCCAGAGGGGAGGTGTGCTTG